>JAURQY010000108.1 GCA_030835875.1 Nitriliruptorales bacterium
ACTCACCTACCTCTCCTACCGCTCCGGTCCGACGCTCGCGCTGCGCGCGGCGAAGGCGCAGCCGGTCTCGCGCGAGGAGGCACCGGAGCTGCACCGTCTGCTCGACGAGGTGTGCGTGTCCGCCGGCCTCGCGACGCGACCGAAGCTCTACGTCGTCCACGATCCCGCACCGAATGCGTTCGCGACCGGGCTGTCGCTCGAGGACAGCCACGTGGCGGTCACCACCGGACTCGTCGAGCGGCTCCCGCGTTACGAGCTGCGCGCCGTGCTCGCCCACGAGGTCGCCCACATCGTCAACGACGACATCCGCGCGGTCACGATCGCCGTCGCGACCGCGGGGCTCGTCGCGCTCCTCGCCGACGTCGCGATCCGTGCGACCTTCTACGGCTCGGCGGGTCGCAACCGTTCGTCGAACCGCGATGCGGCCGGTGCGCAGGCGATCCTGATGGTGATCGGGATCCTCGCGGTCATCCTCGCCCCGCTCGCGGCCCAGCTGATCCGCTTCGCCGTGTCCCGGCAGCGCGAGTACCTGGCCGACGCGACCGCCGCGCAGATCCTGCGCGACCCGCAGTCGATGGTCGACGCGCTGCGACGCCTCGAGGATGACCGGACGCCCCTGACGCGCTTCGAGACGGCGAACGCTCACCTGTGGTTCGAGGAGCCGAACGAGCTCGAGGGGAAGGGTCGCGCGGCCGGTCTCGCGCGCCGTTTCGCGACCCACCCGACGCTCGCGCAGCGCATCACCCGGCTCGCACAGCTCAACGCGGGCACCGTCGATCCGGGTCGACCGCTGCGCCCCGTCGATGGCCCCCCACCACCGCCCCCGCCGTCAGCCCCGCCACCACCCCCGATGCCGGGGAGGCGTTAGGCTCCGGCGTCCCGACGCGGGGGCGTCGGCGCGACCGAGGGGGGCGCGTGCTCGTCGTCGAGAACCTCGAGGTCGTGTACGAGGACGTCATCCTCGTGCTCAAGGGCGTCTCGATCGAGGTCCCCGAGGGTTCGATTGTCGCGCTGCTCGGTGCGAACGGCGCCGGCAAGACGACCGTGCTGCGCGCGATCACGGGCCTCCTCGACGTCCACCGCGGCGCGATCACCAAGGGGACGATCCGCCTCGAGGGGCAGGAGATCCAGGGCCTCGACGCGCCGAGCATCGTCCGGGCGGGCGTCGGCCAGGTGATGGAGGGCCGCCGCATCTTCACCGAGTTCTCCGTCGAGGAGAACCTGCGGGTCGGCGGCCATCTGACGCCGCGCTCGGTCGTCAACGAGCGCCTCGAGCGCACGTATGCGATGTTTCCGAAGCTCGCCGAGCGCCGCCGTCAGATCGCGGGCTACCTGTCCGGCGGCGAGCAGCAGATGCTCGCGATCGGGCGGGCGCTCATGGCCGAGCCTCGGCTGCTCATCCTCGACGAACCGTCGCTCGGTCTCGCACCGCTCGTCGTCCAGCAGGTCCGCGACCTGATCGTGCAGGTCAACGAGCAGGGGACGTCCGTGCTGCTCGTCGAGCAGAACGCGAACATGGCGCTCTCGATCGCCGACCACGGCTACATCCTCGAGACCGGCAAGATCGTCATGGACAAGCCGGCGGCGGTGCTGCGCGACGACGAGGACGTGCGCGAGTTCTACCTGGGGCTGCGCGAGGAGGGGGCCGGCTCGATGCGTGACGTGAAGCACTACAAGCGCCGCAAGCGGTGGCTGTCATGACGACCCGCATCCTGTCCGAGGCGCTCACCGGCACGTCCGTGTCGCTGCCCGAGGGCGTGCCGCTGCTCGAGGCGGACGGCATCGAGCTGCGGTTCGGTGGCACGCGTGCGATCGACGGGGTGAGCTTCGACGTGCGCGCCGGCGAGCTGTTCGCCGTCATCGGGCCGAACGGGGCCGGCAAGACGTCCATCTTCAACTGCATCTCCGGCGTCTACCGCCCACAGGCCGGCTCGATCCGCTTCCTCGGCGACGAGCTGATCGGCGAGCGCCCCGACCGCATCGCGAAGCGCGGTGTCGCCCGGACGTTCCAGAACATCGAGCTGTTCGACAACCTGACCGTGGTCGAGAACCTGATGCTTGGCCGTCATCAGCACCTCGACTACGGGGTGCTCGAGGGCATGCTCTACCTCGGCCGTGCGCGTCGCGCGGAGCTCGCCAACCGCCGCATCGTCGAGGACATCATCGACTTCCTTGAGATCGCCGCACAGCGCAAGCTGCCCGTCGGGATGCTCCCGTACGGCGTGAAGAAGCGCGTCGAGCTCGGTCGGGCGCTCGCGATGGAGCCGAAGCTCCTGCTCCTCGACGAACCCGTCGCCGGCATGAACGCAGAGGAGACCGAGGACATGGCCCGGTTCATCCTCGACATCCGCTCGGAGCTCGACACGTCCATGATCCTCGTCGAGCACGACATGGGGCTCGTCATGGACCTCGCCGATCGTGTGATGGTCATGGACTTCGGCCGCCGGATCGCGCTCGGCGCGCCGAAGGAGGTCCAGTCCGACCCGGCCGTCATCCAGGCCTACCTCGGGGAGCCGGAGGTGCCCGCATGAGCCAGACCATGACCGCGGCGAGCGTGACGGAGGAACAGGGCGGCGAGGTCCTCACGCTCGCGACGCGCATCCGCCGCTTCGCCGAGCAGGACCCGTACCGCGTCTGCATGCGCGAGAAGCGCTTCGGCATCTGGCA
>JAURQY010000109.1 GCA_030835875.1 Nitriliruptorales bacterium
GATGGAGGAGCTGTTCGCCGAGCTGTGGCGCGACTGCCTCGGTATCACGCTCCCGACCCCCTTCCTGCGCATGACCTATGCCGAGGCGATGCGTCGCTTCGGTTCCGACAAGCCGGACCTGCGCTTCGGGCTCGAGCTCATCGACCTCTCCGCAGTGCTCGCCGGGACGGAGGTCGGCGTGTTCGCTGGCGCGCTCGGCGAGGGCGGCAGCGTCGTCGCCATCGCGGTCCCCGCCGGCGAGCCGCTCACGCGGCGCGAGCTCGACGGCTGGGTCGACTGGGCGAAGGCGCGCGGTGCGGGCGGACTCGCGTGGGGCGTCGTCGAGGCGGCCGAGGACGGCACGTCGACGCTGCGCTCGCCGCTCGCGAAGTTCCTCTCCGCCGATGAGATCGCCGGCATCCTCTCCGCCTGCTCGGCGTCGACGGGTGACACGGTGCTCTTCGCCGCCGGTCCGACGGATGCGACCCGCACGCTCATGGGAGCACTGCGCGTCGCGCTCGCCGCGGACCGCGGGCTGGTGCCCGACGGCGAGTGGCGGTTCCTCTGGGTCACCGAGCCGCCGATGTTCGATGCGGCGACGGACCGCGCCGGTCGACCGACCGGCGGCTGGGTCCCCAACCATCATCCGTTCACGGCTCCCGGACAGGCGTACGTCGACACGTTCGACACCGACCCCGGGAGCGCCACGAGCCGCGCCTACGACATCGTGCTCAACGGTGTCGAGCTCGCGTCGGGCTCGATCCGGATCCACGACGCGGAGCTGCAGCGTCGGGTCTTCCGGTTCCTCGGGATCAGCGACGAGGACGCGGAGGCGAAGTTCGGTTTCCTCCTCCGTGGCCTCGCGCACGGTGTGCCGCCCCACGGCGGGATCGCCCCGGGCATCGACCGCACGATCATGCTGATGGCCGGTGAGGATTCGATCCGCGACGTGATCGCGTTCCCGAAGACCCAGTCGGGTGCGTGCCCGCTGACCGACGCGCCCGCCCCCTACGACGAGGCCGCGCTCACGGAGCTCGGCCTGCGCCTCATCCCCGAACCGCCGAAGGGCGCGTGACGATGGAGGCGCTCCACCTCGGGCTCGGCGACGCTCCGTCGGAGGATGGTGCCCAGCAGGCGACGGTCCTCACCGACACGGCGGGCATGCCGCTCGCGGCTCGTCTGCGACCGCGCGACCTGACGGAGTTCGTCGGACAGCAGCAGGCGGTCGGCGCCGGCCGGCCGCTGCGCCGGATGCTCGACCGTGGGGCGCTGTCCTCCCTCGTGCTGTGGGGTCCGCCGGGCGTCGGCAAGACCTCGCTCGCGCGGGTCATCGCAGGGTGCGTCGACGCGACCTGGGTGGAGCTCTCCGCGGTCACGGCGGGCGTGAAGGACGTCCGTCGCGCCCTCGAGGAGGGGCGGGGCAGGCTCGAGCTGCGCGGCCGTCGGACGCTGCTCTTCATCGACGAGATCCACCGCTTCAACAAGGCCCAGCAGGACGCGCTCCTGCCGGGCGTCGAGGCCGGCTGGGTCACGCTCGTCGGCGCGACGACGGAGAACCCGTTCTTCGAGCTGAACGCACCGCTGCTGTCGCGCTGCCAGCTCGTCCGGCTCGAGCCGCTCGAGCCCGTAGACGTCCGCGTGCTCCTCGAGCGTGCGGTGAGCGACCCGGAACGTGGCCTCGCCGGGCGCGTGTCGCTGACCGATGAGGCGTTCGAACATCTCGCAGCGGTCGCGGAGGGCGACGCTCGCGCGGCGCTGTCCGCCCTCGAGGTCGCCGCATCAGCGGCTGGCGTGCACGGGCCGGTCGGGACGCTCTTCGACGGCGCGGGTGCCGACGGTGCCGAGAGCGGCGCCTCCGTCGAGCTCGACGTCGAGGCCGTCGCCGGGGCGCTGCGCCGCTTCCGCTACGACCGCGCGTCCGATGCGCACTATGACCAGGTCTCCGCCTTCATCAAGTCGGTCCGCGGCTCCGACCCCGACGCCGCCGTCTACTGGCTGACCCGCATGCTCGCCGCAGGGGAGGACCCGCGCTTCCTCGCCCGTCGCATGGTGATCCTGGCCTCCGAGGACGTGGGGCTCGCGGACCGCAGCGCGCTCCCACTGGCCGTCGCGACCTTCGAGGCGCTGGACCGCGTCGGGATGCCCGAGGCCCGTTACGCGCTCACGCATGCGGCGATCGCGCTCGCCGTCGCGCCGAAATCCAACCGTGTGACGACGGCGATGGCCGCAGCGGATGCGCTCATCGCCGAGACCGGCGACCTGCCGGTCCCGATCCACCTGCGCGACACGCACAACCGGTCGATGCGGCGCTGGCTCGCCGAGCGGGGTCCCGACGGCCGGGCACCACGGACCTACGAGTACCCTCACGACCATCCGAACGGGGTCGCGGCGGGCCAGCCGCACCTCCCCTCCGGGCTCGAGGACCGAGTGCTGTACGACCCGTCGACGCACGGCCACGAGGCCGCCCTCGTCGACTGGGTCGCCGAGCTCCGCGCCCTGCGAGGTCCGTCCGCCCCCGACGCCTGACCGTCCCCGACGCCGACCGACGAGGCCCCCGTGCGACGCGTGCTCTCCTTCGCCCTCGGGCTCGGCATCGGCCTCGTGATCGGCGGCAACGTGGTGCGGCGTCTCGACGCCGTGCAGCAGCGCTTCGCCCCGGACCGCATCGGGGTCGCGGCCAGCGCGTTCGTGGACCGGACGCGCACGCGGTTCGCCGATGGCGTCGGTGCGCGGATGCGAGAGCGCGGTGACCTCCGCGACGGCGGGTCGACGTGGACTCGCTGACGATCCGCGAGACCTTCCTCCGCTTCTACGAGGAGCGGGGACATCGTCGTTTCCCCTCGGCGTCGCTCATCCCGGCCGACCCGTCGGTGCTGCTCACGATCGCGGGCATGCTGCCGTTCAAGCCGTGGTTCATGGGCGACGAACCGGCACCGGTCCCGCGCGCGGTCAGCTTCCAGAAGTGCGTGCGCACCAACGACATCGAGAACGTCGGGCTGACCACCCGGCACCTGTCGTTCTTCGAGATGCTCGGGAACTTCTCCTTCGGTGACTACTTCAAGCGCGACGCAATGCGCTGGGCGTGGGAGCTCTCGATCGACCACTTCGGGCTCGACCCCGAGCGCATCTGGGTCACCATCTACGAGGAGGACG
Source organism: Nitriliruptorales bacterium (assembly GCA_030835875.1). Lineage (GTDB taxonomy): Bacteria > Actinomycetota > Nitriliruptoria > Nitriliruptorales > Nitriliruptoraceae > CSBr16-57R1. The sequence continues at coordinate 3,133 of JAURQY010000109.1, forward strand.
ACGAGGCGGAGGAGCTCTGGCTCACGGAGACCGACCTGCCCGCATCACGCCTGCAGCGGCTCGGCGCCGACGACAACTACTGGTGGACGCATGCCGCGGGCCCTGGCGGTCCGAACTCGGAGCTCTACTACGACCGTGGCGAGAAGTACGGCGAGGCCGGCGGTCCGGCCGTCAACGACGAGCGCTACCTCGAGTACTACAACCTCGTCTTCATGCAGCACGCGCTGGACGCGCAGGGGAACATCCTCGGCGACCTGCCCGCGCAGAACGTCGACACGGGGCTCGGCCTCGAGCGGCTCGCGGTGCTGCTCCAGGGGGTCGACAACGTCTTCGAGACCGACCTCTTCCAGCCGCTCCTCGCGCGAGCGGGGGAGCTCACGGGACACACCTACGGCGCGGACGCGAAGGTGGACGTGTCGCTGCGGGTCATCGCCGAGCACGCGCGCACGGCGTCCTTCCTCGTCGGCGACGGGGTGCTGCCGTCGAAGGAGGGCCGCGGCTACGTGCTGCGTCGCCTGATGCGTCGCGCGATCCGGCATGCCGGTCTGCTCGGTGTGGACGTCGGCGGCGGGACCGGCATCGCCGTCCCCATGGTCGAGACCGTGATCGACACGATGGCGGCTGCCTACCCCGACCTCGCGGCCCAGCGCACGCTCGTCACCCGCGTGCTCGAGGCAGAGGAGCGCGACTTCGCCGCACGCCTGCGGGACGGGCTGGCGCGCGTGGACACGGCCGTCGCGGAGCTCTCGAC
>JAURQY010000110.1 GCA_030835875.1 Nitriliruptorales bacterium
ACGCACGGATCTCGGCACCCGGGACGTTCTCGTTCGCGTAGGTCTCTCCGGTCGTACCGGTCTGCACACCGACCGTCACGCCCTCGACCAGGTCCGCGATCGACATGATCATCGAGCCGTTGGGGACGAGCAGCGACTGGTCCGCCTCGTAGTACGGGTCGGAGAAGTCGATCTGCTCCTCACGCTCAGGGGTGATCGTCATCGCGGAGATGGCGAGGTCGCAGGTGCCGGCGGCCATCGCGGTGCCCGAGGTGAGCGCGTCGAAGCCGGTGACGACGATCTCGACGTCACGGCCGAGCTCCGCACCGACCGCGGCGATCAGCTCGATGTCGAAGCCGGAGTAGCCGAGCTCGGACTCCGGGTCCTCGAACTCGAACGGCGGGTAGGGGATGTCGGAGCAGACCGTGAGGGCTGCGCTCTCCTCCCCGCCGCACGCGGCGAGGACGACGGTGAGCGCCGCCGCAGCGGCTGCTGCACGGAACGGGTGTCGCATGGTTCCTCCATTGGGACGCGGCGTGCGCCGCGCGATGGTTCGCTACGACGGTGGTCGTAGGAAGACGTCGGGACGCTAGCGCAGGTGTCCGTTCGACGACGGCGCGACGGCCGTCCGCTCAGGCGGGGTCGTCGCCGGTGAGCCGCGCGATGGTCTCCTCGCTGACCCTGCCCATGGTGAGCCGCCGCTCCATCGCCTCGCGCTGCAGCGCGCGGAACGCGTCGGCCTCACTCAGGCCCTCGCGCTCCTGGAGCAGACCCTTCGCACGCTCGACGAGCTTGCGGGCGGCGAGCTGGCCCTGGAGGTCGTCGACCGTCGCCTCGAGGCCGGACAGCTCGCGGAAGCGGCTGATCGCGATCCCGATGGCCGGCAGGAGGTCGTGCTTCTGGAACGGCTTGACGAGGTACGCGAGCGCGCCGGCGCGACGCGCACGCTCGACGAGCTCACGCTGGCTGAACGCGGTCAGGATCAGGATCGCCGACAACCGCTCGCGGGAGATCTCCTCTGCGGCCTCGATCCCGTCCATGACCGGCATCTTCACGTCGAGCACCGCGAGATCGGGGCGGAGCTCGCGCGCGAGGCGGACGGCGGACGCGCCGTCGGCGACCTCACCGACGACCTCGAAGCCCTCCTCCTCGAGCATCTCGCGCAGGTCGAGGCGGATGAGCGCCTCGTCCTCGGCGATCAGCACGCGGACCGGCCCGCCGGTCTCGGTGTCCGCCACGTCAGCTCCGATCGGGAGTCGTACCCCCGGTGGGACTCGAACCCACACGCCCTCTCGGGCAGCGGATTTTGAGTCCGCCCTGTCTCCCGGTTCCAGCACGGGGGCGCTGACCGACGGAGGCCGTCCGTCGGGGACCGGCGGGCGCAATCCTAGCGAGGACGCCTTCCGGTCCCCGCTCGACGTCCGACCGGTGTCAGGCGCGTGACATGCCGGCCCGCAGGTCGCTGACGAGCGCGCGGACCCGCTCGGGCGCCCCGGCCGGCTCGCCGTCGGCGACCGCGCGCAGCAGGGCCGAGCCGACGATCACCCCGTCCGCGAACGTGGCGACCTCCTGCGCGGTCGCACGGTCGCGGACCCCGATGCCGACAGCGATCGGGGTGTCGGTCCGCTCGCGGAGCCTCGCGACGAGCTCACGTGTGGGCGCGTCGTCGACCGCGTCGACGCCGGTCACGCCGAGCAGGCCGATCGCATAGATCCACCCCGCGCTCGCGCCGGCGATCGCGTCGAGCCGATCAGGGGTGGACACGGACGAGGCGAGGAACACGGTCGCGAGGCCGTGCTCACCGGCCGCGGCACGCCACGCATCGGACTCGGTCACCGGCAGGTCGGGGAGGATCACCCCATCGAGTCCTGCGTCCGCGCAGTCGGTGGCGAAGCGCGCGTAGCCGCGCGTGTCGGCGACGGTCACGTACGTCATCGCGACGCCGGGGACCTCGGTGCCGTTCAGCGCCTCGCGCGCGATGGCCAGCTGCTCACCGAGGCCGATGCCGGCGTCCAGCACCGTCTGGTTCGCCGCCTGGATGACGGGCCCGTCCATGATCGGGTCGGAGAACGGGAGGCCGACCTCGACGATGTCCGCACCCGCCTCGACCGCCGCGCGCAGGCAGGCGCGCGAGATCGCGGGGTCCGGATAGCCGGCGGTCAGGTAGACGATGAGCGCTGCGCGGTCCTCGTCGGCCGCGCGCGCGAACGCCGCGGCGATCCGGTCGCTCCCCCGTGCGGACACGTCGCTCACTCGGACGCGTCGGTGCGGAACGCACGCTCGACGCCGACGTCCCAGCCAGCGACGCGCACGACCTCGTCCACGTCCTTGTCGCCGCGTCCCGACATGTTGAGCACGATGCGAGCGCCCTCGCCGAGGTGGTCCCGCCCGTGCCGCAGCAGCCATCCGACGGCATGCGCCGGCTCGAGCGCGGGGATGATCCCCTCGAGCTCGCACGTGCGACGGAAGCCGTACAGCGCGTCGTCGTCGGTCGCCCCGACGTACTCGCCGCGTCCGGTCGACGCGAGCCACGCGTGCTCCGGCCCGACGCCCGGGTAGTCGAGTCCCGCCGACACGGAGTGCGCCGGACAGACCTGCCCCTCGTCGTCGACCAGCACGATCGAGCGCGAGCCGTGCAGCACCGCCTCCCGCCCCTCGGACAGCGTCGCGGCCGAGCGACCGGATCCGATGCCGTCACCCGCCGCCTCGACGCCGAGGAGGCGGACCGTGGGCTCCTCGATCCAGTCGGCGAACGCACCGATCGCGTTCGAGCCACCACCCACGCAGGCGATGACCGCGTCCGGCAGTCCCCCGGCCTGCGCGGCGAACTGGGCGCGCATCTCGATCGAGATGATCTTCTGGAGCTCGCGCACGAGCGTCGGGAAGGGGTGCGGACCCATCGCGGAGCCGATCAGGTAGTGCGTGGTCGCGACGTTCGTGACCCAGTCGCGCATCGCCTCGTTGATGGCGTCCTTGAGGGTGCGCGTCCCGGACTCGACGGGGACGACCTCCGCACCGAGCAGCTGCATCCGCACGACGTTCAGCCGCTGCCGTCGGCAGTCCTCGGCACCCATGTACACGGTGCATTCGAGACCGAACAGTGCTGCGGCGGTCGCGGTCGCGACGCCGTGCTGGCCGGCGCCCGTCTCCGCGATGACACGAGGCTTGCCCATGCGCTTGGTGAGCAGCGCCTGGCCGACGACGTTGTTGAGCTTGTGCGACCCCGTGTGCGCGAGATCCTCGCGCTTCAGCCAGACCTCGAGCCCCGCCTCCGCGCTCAGGCGGTCCGCGCGGTACAGCGGCGTCGGACGGCCACCATAGGTGCGCCGAAGGTGGTCGAGCTCGGCCATGAAGTCCGGGTCCTGCGACGCCGTCCGCCACGCCTCCGTCAGCTCGCTCAGCGCACCCGACAGCGACTCGGGCACGAACTGGCCGCCGAAGGGTCCGAAGTACCCCTCCCTCGCGGGGGCGGATGCGGGCGCCTCTGCAGGCGCGTGCGTGTCGGTCATCCCGGTCGCGCTCATGCTGTCCCTCCGTCCTGCTCCACGACGAGCGCCCGCACGGCGGCCGCCGGGTCGTCGCTCGTCACCACATGCTCCCCCACGAGCACCGCATCCGCGCCCGCCGTCACGTAGGCGCGCACGTCCTCAGGACCGTGGACCCCTGATTCGGCGACGAGCAGGCTCCCGGACGGGCGTCCGGCCGCCACGCGCGCGAAGCGCCCGTTCTCGACGCTGAAGTCCCGCAGATCGCGGACGTTCACCCCCACGATGGACGGACCCAGCGCAGCGACACGGCGCATCTCCTCCTCGTCGTGGACCTCCACGAGGGCATCGAGTCCCGCTTCGCCGGCCGCGTGGAGCATCGGCCGGAGCGTCGCGTCATCGAGCACGACCGCGAGCAGCAGCACCGCCGCCGCACCGGCCGCGCGGGCCTCCCACACCTGGTAGGGGTCGACGAGGAAGTCCTTGCGCAGCGTGGGGACGCCGAGCGACGCGACCTGCGCAAGGTCGGCGAGCGAGCCGAGGAACCCCTCCGGCGCGGTCAGGACCGACACCGCCGCCGCTCCCCCGGCGACGTACGCCTGCGCGGTCGCGACCGGGTCGAGGTCGGGCGCGAGCGGGCCGCGCGACGGCGATGCGCGCTTGACCTCCGCGATCACCGCGACACCGGGGGCCGCGAGGGACTCGCGGAACGACGGAGGTGCAGGCTTCGCGAGCGCGCGCGCCCGCAGCGCATCGATCGGCTCGCGCGCCATCGCCTCCGCGAGGCGGCGTCGGGAGTCGTCGACCTGCACAGCGAGCACGTCGCCGTTCATGTCGCACCCTCCGGACCGCCGTCGGGGCCACGCGGCGCCCTCAGCAGCTCGGCGGCACGGATCGCGGCGAGCACGGCGCTCGCCTTTTCACGCGTCTCCTGCTCCTCGCGCTCCGCAACGGAGTCGGCGACGATGCCCGCCCCGGCCTGCACGTGGGCGACGCCGTCGTGGAGCACGACGGTACGGATCGTGATGCACGTGTCGACGTTGCCTGCGAGGTCGAGGTAGCCGACCGCACCCGCGTACGGCCCACGTCGCGTCGGCTCGAGCTCGTCGATCAGCTCCATCGCCCTGACCTTGGGCGCTCCCGAGACCGTTCCGGCCGGGAACGTGGCACGGAGCACGTCGACCGGGCCGACATCGTCACGCAGCCGCCCCGTCACCGCGCTGACGAGATGCATGACATGGCTGTAGCGCTCTACCTCCATCAGCTGCGACACCTCCACGGTGCCCGGTGCGCACACGCGGCCGAGGTCGTTGCGGGCGAGGTCGACGAGCATGACGTGCTCGGCGCGCTCCTTGACGTCGGCCAGGAGCTCCGCGGCGAGCGCGCGATCCTCCTCCGCGTCGGCACCCCTTCGTCGGGTGCCCGCGATCGGCCACGTCTCGACGCGACGGTCATGCACCTGGACGAGCGCCTCGGGTGAGGAACCGACGATGTGCGCCTCACCGGTGTCGATGAGGTAGAGGTAGGGCGAGGGGTTGATGACCCGGAGGACGCGGTAGAGGTCGAACGGGTCGACATCGGTCGTCACCGAGAACCGCTGGCTGAGCACCGTCTGGAACGTGTCGCCCGCGACGATGTGCTCCTTGATCCGTGCGACCGCCTCGACGTACGCACCGTCCGCCATCGTCGAGCGCACGTCGGCCGGGACCTCCCGAACGTCGCGCGTCGGTTGTGCGAGCGGCGCATGGACCGGCGAAGGGCCGGCGAGGCGTTCGAGCACCGCCGCGTTCGCGGCGTCCGCGGCGGCGTGCGCCGAACGGAGCGCGTCCTCATCGAGGCCGGCGGTGACGACGTTGGTCACGATGGTCATCGCCTGCTCGAGATGGTCGAGTGCGACGACGTGGCGCGGGAACGAGAGGACCGCATCGGCGAGCCCGAGGTCGTCCTCGACCGTCTCCGGCAGCCGCTCGACCTCGCGCACGACGTCGTAGCCGAGGTACCCGACCGCGCCGCCATGCAGCGGCACGCCCGCCACCGGCGGTGCGGCGAGGATCCGGAGGAGCGCCGCGAGCGTGTCGAGGAGCCCCGCATCCTGCGGGATCGATACGGCTGCGTCGCCGGGGAGCTCTCCCTCGATGGAGACGCTCCCTGCCCGACTGCGGACCACGAGCAGCGGGTCGAAGCCCACGAACGAGTACCGACCCCACCGCTCGCCGTGCTCCGCCGACTCGAGCAGGAAGCTCGGACCTTCACCACGCACCCGGTCGTAGACGCTGAGCGGCGTGTGCAGGTCCGCGAGGACCCGGCGCACGATCGGGACGACACCGTTCGTCGCGCCGAGCCGGACGAACGACGCAGCATCCGGCGTGACCTCGAGGCCTGCGGACGCGACGGAGTCGGGGCGATCGCCGCTCATGCCGTGAGTCCACGGTGGAAGCAGCTTCGCGAACCGGTGTGGCAGGCGACGCCGGTCTGATCGACCGTGATCACGAGGGCATCAGCATCGCAGTCCACACGGACGTCGACGATGTGCTGGACGTGACCGGAGGTCGCGCCCTTCTCCCACAGTTCGCCGCGTGAGCGGCTCCAGAAGACGGTTCGGCCGCTCGCCACCGAGCGCTCGAGCGACGCACGGTTCATCCACGCGAGCATGAGGACAGCATCGTCGGACGCGTCGACGATCACGGCAGGGATGAGCCCATCAGGTCCGAAGCGGAGCCCGTCGAGGTCCACTGCACCAGCGTCGGGGTCCTCCGCGGTCGTGTCCGGCACGGCGGGTCGCTCATCGCTCACTGCGCCCTCGATGCCTCGGTCGACCGGTCCGTCGCGGAGCGCCGGAGCGTAGCCCTGCACCCCCGGGGCTACCTTCGGTCGCACCACCGTCCCCGCACGCCCACGACCGTGCCCACCACGTGAGGGACCCTGCGATGTCCGAGGCAGCGACCTGGCCACCCGGCTGGTTCCCCGATCCGACGGGCCGGCACGACCACCGCTGGTGGGACGGTGCCGCATGGACGGCGCACGTCGCGGACGCGGGCATCGCGACCGTCGATCCGCTCCCCGAGGCGTCGAGCGCAGCGAGCATGGCGAACACCGGACCGGCCGGTCCGACCACCGCGCGTCCCGGCGCCGATCCCGTCGCCATCATCGCGCTCGTCGTCGGACTCCTCGGCATCCTGCTCGTGTTCGCGCCGGTCATCGGGCTGATCGCACCGATCGCCGCACTCGTGCTCGGACTCGTGGCACGGTCCCGGCTGCGGACCTCCGGTTGCGCGGGTCGCGGGATCGCGACGTCCGGGGTCGTGCTCGGCGCCATCGGCCTCGCGATGTCCCTCATCGTGACGGTCACGAGCGTCGTGCTGCTCTCTGACCCGCAGAGCGAGGTCGCAGCCCTCTTCCGCAACTACCTCACCTGCGTGGAGACGCGCGACGTCGACGAGTGCCAGCGCGAGCTCGAGGCGCAGCTGCCCGACGCGCTGCGTCGCACGTTCGGATGACCGCTGCGGTTCCGGGCTGCGCGCGCTGCGGCGAACTGCGCACCGGCCCGGAGGCACCGGCCGTCGCGACCGCCGGCCCGGTCCGCGCGACCGCGGAGGGTCGACCGCTCCCGCCCTGCACGAGATGCGGGGCCGGGCAGCCGGACCGTGACGCGCTCATCGCTGCGATCGGACGTGCGATGTCGGCTCGCCTCGTCGGTGGGAGCGGGCGCCCCGGCGCCGCGCACTGCGGCGTGTGCCGCGGCCGGCTCGACCTGCCGATGCGCGCGACCTCCCGCGCACTGACGCTCGAGGCCGACGGCGCCGCACCGTTCACGGTGACAGTGGACCTCCCGCTCGTCCGATGCGGCGCGTGTGCGGTCGACAACGTGCCGCCGGAGCTCGTCGCCGAGGTCGACCGGAGCGTCCGCGCGGCCTGCGGGCTGCCACCGGACAGCACGCGTCGGGGAGCGTTCAGTCGGCTCCGACGTCCTCGCGGACGGGGATCCCGCGGGCGCCCATCGCTGCCTTGATCGCATCGACCGTCACGTCACCGAAGTGGAGGATCGACGCAGCGAGCACGGCCGACGCACCGCCGAACGCGACCGCGTCCGCCATGTGGGACGCGTCCCCCGCGCCACCCGATGCGATGACCGGGACACCGACGGCAGCGCTGACCGCGGTGAGCAGCGGCAGGTCGAACCCCTCCCGCGTGCCGTCGCGGTCCATCGAGGTCAGCAGCACCTCCCCCGCACCCCGCCGGACCGCCTCTGCGCACCACCCCACGACGTCGAGCCCGGTCGGGGTGCGCCCACCATGCGTGAACACCTCCCAGCCGGCATCCGGGTCATCGGTGACGCGACGACGCGCGTCGACGGCGATGACGACGGACTGCGCGCCGACCGCGTCCGCGATCCGGTCGAGCAGGTCGGGATCGGAGACCGCGGCCGTGTTCACGCTGACCTTGTCCGCACCAGCCGCGAGGAGCGCGCGCGCATCGTCGACGCTCCGAACCC
>JAURQY010000111.1 GCA_030835875.1 Nitriliruptorales bacterium
GCACGCCGAGCTGTCCGTGGCACTGCATCCGTTGGACCGGCCAGCCCCGGACGGATCCGACCGCGTCGAGCTCCTGCTCGCGGCGAACCCTGGCGAGCCCCCGGTCCGCCTCGCTGACGCCGCATCCGGGGGTGAGCGGTCGCGTGTCGCCCTCGCCCTCGAGATGGTCCTCACCGCGGACCGGGGGAGCAGCGTGCTGGTCTTCGACGAGGTCGATGCCGGTATCGGCGGGTCGACGGCGCTCGCTGTGGGGGAGAAGCTCGCACGGCTCGCGCACCGCTCCGCGGACGGCGACGGCGACGCCCGGCAGGTCCTGTGCGTCACGCATCTCGCCCAGGTCGCTGCTCACGCGGACGATCACCACGTGGCCGAGAAGCAGGTCATCGACGGGCGGACCGTGACGAAGGTCCGGCGCGTCCAGGACGCGGCGCGGGCCGAGGAGCTCTCCCGCATGCTCGGAGGTGCGGCCACGGCGGACGCGGGGCTCGAGCACGCGCGTGGCCTCCTGCGTGCGGCGCAGGAGCAGCGCGCGACGCAGGTCCACGTCTGACCGGCGACGCAGGACCTCGTTGGCGCTCGGGCCGCACGGCGCTACCGTCGACGGGGCCGAACGAGCGGCCACCTCCCGGAGCCGGTACGACCTCCTCGGACGGGTCGTCACGGTGCGGGACCGACCCTCGGAGGCGACGGTGACCAGCGCGAGCGTGGGGCGTGGTGGCCCGAAGCACGTCTTCATCACGGGCGGTGTGGCCTCGGCCCTCGGCAAGGGCATCACCGCTGCGTCGCTCGGTCGGCTGCTCAAGGCGCGCGGACTCCGGGTCACGATGCTCAAGCTCGACCCCTACCTCAACGTCGACCCGGGCACGATGAACCCGTTCGAGCACGGCGAGGTGTTCGTCACCGACGACGGCGGCGAGACCGACCTCGACCTCGGCCACTACGAGCGCTTCATCGACGAGAGCCTCGGACGCGGATCGTCGGTCTCGTCGGGGCAGGTCTGGTCGACCGTCATCGCGAAGGAACGACGCGGTGACTACCTCGGCCGGACGGTGCAGGTCATCCCGCACGTCACCGACGAGATCAAGGCCCGCATCCACGCCCTCGAGGAGGACGTGGACGTCGTCATCACAGAGGTCGGCGGGACCGTCGGCGACATCGAGGGGCTCCCGTTCCTCGAGGCGATCCGCCAGATGCGCCACGACATCGGACGCTCCAACATCGTCTATGTCCACTGCGCGCTCGTGCCCTACATCGCGGCATCCGGCGAGCTCAAGACGAAGCCCGCCCAGCACTCGGTTCGCGAACTGCGCTCGATCGGCATCCAGCCGGACGTCGTCGTCCTGCGCTCCGACCGGTCGATCGACACCGGCCTGCGCCACAAGGTCGCGCTGCAGTGCGACGTCGACACGGACGCCGTGATCAGCGCCATCGACCAGCCGTCCCTCTACGAGGTGCCGCTCGCCATGCACGACGAGGGGCTCGACCGTGTCGTCCTCGAGCGTCTCGGCATCACGACCGCGGAGCCCGACCTCACCGAGTGGCGTGCGCTGGCCGGCCGTGCCGTCGGTGCCACCGATCGGGTCGAGATCGCGATCGTCGGCAAGTACGTCGACCTGCCTGACGCGTACCTCTCCGTGGTCGAGGCGGTGCGTCACGGCGGACTCGAGCATGGGGTGCACGTCGACCTGCGCTGGATCGCCGCGGACGACGTGGAGCGCGATGGGACAGCGGCGCTGCAGGGCGTCGACGCCATCATCGTCCCCGGGGGCTTCGGCGTCCGCGGTGTCGACGGCAAGGTCGACGCGATCCGGTTCGCACGCGAGAACGAGGTCCCGTTCCTCGGGTTGTGCCTCGGCCTTCAGTGCGCCGTCATCGAGTTCGCCCGCAATGTCGCAGACCTCGCCGGTGCTCACTCGCTCGAGTTCGACACGACGACGCCGCACCCGGTCATCGCGCTGATGCTCGATCAGCAGGACGTGACCGAGAAGGGTGGCACGATGCGGCTCGGGTCGTACCCGGCCACGCTCGCGGACGGCTCGCTGGTCCAGCAGCTGTACGGGGCGTCGACGGTCGACGAGCGCCACCGGCACCGCTTCGAGGTCAACAACGACTACCGCGAGCAGCTCGCCGCACAGGGCATGCGCTGGTCGGGGACCTCGCCGGACGGTTCGCTCGTCGAGTTCCTCGAGCTGCCGGACCACCCGTTCTTCGTGGCGACGCAGGCCCACCCGGAGCTCCGGTCGCGCCCGAACCGGCCCCATCCGCTGTTCGCAGGCCTCGTCGGCGCTGCGGTGCGCCACCGTCGCGAGGCGGTCGGGCGCCTCCCCGTCGAGCTCGACGAGCCCACCGCAGGCGAGCTCGACATGGCGCGTGCCGCGGGGCTCGCGGACGCACCGCGCGCGTGAGCACGTTCCGGACGGTCGCGTCCCGGCATGTCTACCGCGGCTTCTCGTCGGTGCGCCTCGACGAGCTCGAGGGTCCGGAGGGTCGTTTCACCCGCGAGGTCGTGGAGCATCCCGACGCCGTCGCGATCGTCGCGCTCGATGACGACGGTCGTGTCGCGCTCGTCCGTCAGTACCGCCATCCGCTCGGACGTTCCCTGCTCGAGCTGCCCGCGGGCACCCTCGACGTCGCGGGGGAGGCCCCGGAGGCCGCGGCGCACCGCGAGCTCGCCGAGGAGGTCGGGCTGGCGACCGACACGCTCCTCCCGCTGGGCGCCCTGTGGAACTCGGCCGGCTGGAGCGACGAGCGCACGCTGCTCTTCCTCGCCCCCTCGACGCGTCCGACCAGCGCGCCTGCGGGGTTCCTTCCGGAGGGCGAGGAGGCGGCCATGAGCATCGAGTGGCGCTCCCTCGACGCGCTCGTCGACGACGTCCGGAGCGGTGCGATCGAGGACGCGAAGACCGCGGTCGGGGTCGTGCGAGCCGCAGCGCTGCTCACGGGCGCGGCTGGGGGTCGGGACGATGCGCGCACGTGAGGACGTGCCCGCGCCCGTCGGTCGGTACCTGCGGCATCTGAGGGTCGAGCGCGGTCTCGCCGCCGCCACCATCGACGCCTACGCGCGCGATCTCCGGGCCTACATCGACCATCTCGACGGCCGCGGCGTCGCCGATGTCGTACGCGCGACCCAGGACGACGTCGAGGCGTTCGTCGTGCACCTGCGTGAGCGGCGCCGTCCGGATGGGGCGCCGTACGGCGAGCGGAGCACCGCTCGTGCGGTCGTCGCCGTGCGTGGTCTGCACCGCTACCTGCGCAGCGAGGAGGACGTGGGCACTGACGCCGCGTCGGGCGTCCCGACCCCCGCGATCCGTCGTTCGCTCCCGCATCCGATCTCCGTCGAGGAGGTGGAGCGGCTGCTCGACGCGGCAGGGGACGGGTCTCCGGCCGGGCTCCGCGACCGCGCGGCGCTCGAGGTCCTGTATGGCGCCGGCCTCCGGATCTCCGAGGCGGTCGGGATCGATGTGGACGACCTGGACGTACGCGACCGTCTGGTGCGCGTTCGTGGCAAGGGCGACCGCGAGCGCATCGTCCCCTACGGCGAGCCGGCTGCGGAGGCCATCGATGCATGGCTCGTCCGGGGCCGCAGCACCCTGACCGCTCGGGCGCCGGCGCTCCTGCTCAACCTCCGGGGTGGCCGGCTGAGCCGGCAGGGGCTCTGGGGCGTCGTCCGGAGCGCCGCCGTGGCCGCCGGTCTCGAGGGGCGCGTGACGCCGCACACGCTGCGACACAGCTTCGCGACCCACCTGCTCGACGGCGGCGCCGACGTCCGCGAGGTCCAGGAGCTGCTCGGGCATGCCAGCGTGACGACGACGCAGGTCTACACGCTCGTGAGTCGGGGCGCGATGTACGAGGTCTACGGCCGCGCGCACCCGCGTGCCTGACCTACCTTCGTCATCCCCGGTCCGCGCGGTCCGCGTCCGGGCCTGACGCGATGGCCGCGGTGGAGGCGACGTGACGATCGACATGACGCCGATCCCTGAGCTGATCGCGCGCAAGCGCGACGGTGGGGAGCTGACCGCCGACGAGCTGCGCGGACTGCTCACGCGTTACCTCGCCGGTGGCATGGACGACGCACAGATGGCAGCGCTGCTCATGGCCGGCGTCATCCGCGGCTTCACGCGCGCGGAGGCGGTGACCCTGACCGAGGCGTTCATCGCATCGGGGGATCGCGTCGACCTCTCTGCGCTGAGCGGACCGACCGTCGACAAGCACTCGACCGGTGGTGTGGGTGACACGACCACCTTCGTCGTCGCGCCCCTGCTCGCAGCGGCCGGCTGCCAGGTCGCGAAGCTGTCCGGCCGCGGCCTCGGTCACACCGGCGGCACGATCGACAAGCTCGCCGCGATCCCCGGGCTCCGCACCGACCTGAGCATCGCGGCCGTACGCGATCAGGTCGAGCGCGTGGGGCTCGCGGTCGCGGCGGCCACGGCGGACCTCGTCCCTGCGGACAAACGCCTCTACGCGCTGCGCGACGTCACCGCGACGGTCCCCGCCCCGGCGCTCATCGCATCGAGCGTCATGAGCAAGAAGATCGCCGGCGGGGCGTCGACCATCGTGCTCGACGTGAAGACCGGCGACGGTGCGTTCAGTCCGACCGTCGCGGACGCGGCGGCGCTCGCTGAGCTGTGCGTCGCGATCGGCGAGGCGCATGGCCGTCGCACCGCCGCGCTCGTCACCGACATGTCCCAGCCGCTCGGGGACGCGATCGGGAACGCCCTCGAGGTCGTGGCGGCCGTCGAGGTCCTGCAGGGTGGCGGGAGCCTGCGACTCCGTACCGTCTCACTCGCGCTCGCCGCGGCCGCACTCGAGCTCCTCGGGCGCGGCACGGAGGAGGCCCACGACGAGGTGACCGCGCTGCTCGACGGAGGGGCGGCGTTCGCGCGGCTCGCTGACCTCGTCCGCGCTCAGGGGGGCGACGCGAGCGTCCTGGAGGCCCCACGCGAGCGGCTCCCCGTCGCCCCGGTCGTCCGCGACTGGGCGCCGCCCGCCGGCACGGTCGACCGCATCGCCTGTCGGCGACTCGGCGAGATCGCGGGTGCGCTCGGAGCCGGTCGGGAGCGCGCGGAGGACATCATCGACCCGGCCGTCGGCCTCGAGGTGCACGTGCGCCTCGGGGATGTCGTCGACGCCTCGGGGGCGAGCGGCGGCCGTCCGGCGGTGCGCATCCATGCCGCCGACGAGGCGGCTGCCGAGCGCGCCGCGAGCGCGCTCGATGCGGCGGTGGGCACCGGTCCCGGGCCCGTCGAGGCGCCGCCGCTCATCCACCGGCGCATCGGCTTCGCGGACGCCGCCGCGCGCGCCTGACGCCACGGTCGCGAGGGGCCGCGGGGCTAGGCTCCGGCGGTGCGGTGCGGCGCCCACGCCCCTCTGTCCGGCACCCAGGAGCACCCGATGACCTACCAGGTCCAGCTCGAGGTGTTCCAGGGACCTTTCGATCTGCTCCTCCACCTGATCTCGAGACGTCAGGTCGAGGTCACCGAGATCGACCTCGCCGACATCACGGCCGACTTCCTCCGCACCCTGCAGGCCGGCATCGAGGAGCTCGACCTCGAGTCGGCCACACGGTTCCTGATGGTGGCTGCCACGCTCATCGAGCTCAAGGCCGCACGGCTGCTCCCCGCCGAGCAGCGTCAGGAGGTCGAGGACCTCCTCGGCGAGGCCCGCGACCGGCTCTATGCGCGCCTCCTCGAGTACCAGGCGTACCGCGACCTCGCCGGGGTGCTCCGCGAGCGGTATGACGCGCACGCGTGGCGGCTCACCCGTGAGGCTGCGCCCGAACCGTGGATGCTCCGCGTGCTGCGGCCCGTCGCGATCCCGCTGTCTCGGGCGGAGCTCGCAGCCCTCGCCGCACGCGTCGCCGCGCCCGTGTTGGAGGCGCCCGTCGACCTGCAGCACATCCGTCGCGCGACGATCACGGTCCGGGAGGCCGCCGAGCTCGTGCTCGCGGTGCTCGACGACGACCGCGTCCTGACGTTCCCGGAGCTCGCCGGCGGTCGCAGCCGCACGGACCGGGTCGCGCTGTTCCTCTCGATCCTCGAGCTGTTCAAGGTCGGGGCGATCGACCTCGACCAGCGGGCCCGGGATCCGATCGAGATCTCGGTCAAGGGGAGCGTCTCCGGAGCCGCGCGACTGCTCGACATGCTCGATGCGTCGCTCGAGGCCGCCATGGGCGAGGATGGTGCGGAGCGTGCTGAGGCTGCGCCCGCTGCCGAGCGCGTGGCGGCGGGCGTGGGAGCCTCCGCATGAGCGACGAGCAGCAGGGCACCGACGAGGTCACGGAGCGGACGGTCCTCCCGCCGCTCGACGTCGACGAGGACACGCTGCGGCGCGGCGTGGCTGCCGTGCTCTTCATCGCTGACGAACCGCTGGCCGCGACGGTCCTCGCGGAGACGCTCGGTGTGGCGCTCCCACGCATCGAGTCAGCGCTCGCCGCCTTCACGGATGTCCTCGCCGGCGGCCACCTCGGCTTCGAGCTGCGTGAGGTCGCCGGTGGCTGGCGTCTCATGACGGCGACGTCCGCCCGACCGGTCCTCGAGCGGTGGCTCATCGGCGGTCGACACGGACGGCTCACGCAGGCGGCCCTCGAGACGCTCGCCGTCGTCGCGTACCGCCAGCCCATCGCCCGGGTCACCATCGGCGAGATCCGCGGCGTCAACCCTGACGGTGCGCTGCGCAGCCTCGTCAGCCGGGGCCTCGTGACCGAGGTCGGCCGTGAGGAGGGTCCGGGGCAGGCCGTCCTGTTCGGGACCACGCCGCAGTTCCTCGAGCGGATGGGGCTGCGCAGCCTCGACGAGCTCCCCCCCGTGCCTCCGTACCTGCCCGACGGTCCTGCACCCGACGAGCCCGACGCGGGTGGCATCGCCGAGCTGCGTCGCCGTCTCCGGGACGGGAGCGAGCGCCTCGGTGCCGCCGGTGCCATGACCGACTCCGAGGACGACGACGGGGATGCAGCCATGCCGCCTCCGACGGTTCGCGAGCGTCCGAAGGAGGACGGGACCATCGGTGCGCTGTCCGAGCGACTGGAGCAGGCGGCGCGCAGCGCCATGGGGCGCCTCCGCAGCGTCCTCCCTGAGCCTGAGCCGGAGCCCGACGCGGAGGCGGAGGTCGCATCGGGGTCCCTCGAGGCAGGGGGTGATGACGATGGCTGACCGGCTCCAGAAGGTCATGGCCGCGGCGGGCATCGCCTCACGCCGTGCGTCCGAGGTGCTCATCTCGGCCGGACGGGTGACCATCAACGGACGCGTGGCCGAGCTCGGCGATCGTGTCGACCCCGACGTCGACGTCGTCGAGGTGGACGGGGACCGGGTCATCGTCGACACGACGCTGCACTACCTGATGCTGAACAAGCCACGTGGCGTGGTGTCGACGACCCATGACCCCGAGGGTCGACCGACGGTCATGGACCTGGTCAACCTCGAGGAGCGGCTCTACCCGGTCGGTCGGCTCGACCAGGACACCGAGGGGCTCCTGCTGCTCACCAACGACGGTGAGCTCGCGAACCGTCTGCTCCACCCTTCCTTCGAGGTCGAGCGGACCTACCTCGCACTCGTCCCCGGCCCCGTCCGCCGCGAGACGCTCCGACGGCTGACGGAAGGCGTCGAGCTCGACGACGGTCTCGCGCGTCCACGGCGGGTCCGCGTCGCGGAGGAGCACCGTGGCAAGGCGCTGCTCGAGGTCGTGATGACCGAGGGGCGCAAGCACGAGGTCCGGAGGATGCTCGCCGCCGTCGGGGCCCCGGTCGAGCGACTCGCGCGGGTCGCCTTCGGAGGCGTCGAGCTCGGCGACCTCCGCCAGGGCAAGTGGCGCTTCCTAGACCGTCCGGAGATCGCCAAGCTGCATGCGGCTGCGGGCACGTCGGTGCCGGCGACGGCACGGACGTCCGACACGGACACGGAGGCGACGTCATGAGCACCCCGCGCGTCCGCGCCATCCGTGGTGCGACGACCGTCGAGCATGACACGCGCGAGCAGGTGATCGCGCGCACCAAGGAGCTCGTCAACGCCGTCGTCGAGCGCAACGGTCTCGCACCCGACGACCTCATCTCGATCCTGTTCACGGCGACCGACGACATCCGCAGCGCCTTCCCCGCAGAGGCCGCTCGGGAGGCGGGCTTCACCCACGTGCCGCTGATGTGTGCGCGCGAGCTCGACATCGTCGACGGCATCGAACGCTGCATCCGCGTCATGGTGCACGTGGAGACGACCGGCGACCCGAGCGCCCTCCGCCACCCCTACCTGCACGGTGCGCGGCAGCTGCGCACCGACCTGCCCGAGTGAGCGCGCCGACGGATCCGGGCCGCTCGACCGTCGCCGTATGCGGGGGAGGGCTCATCGGTGCCTCGTTGGCGCTCGGAGCCGCGGCGGCGGGACACCGGGTCCGTGTCTTCGAACGTGATGCAGCGACCCGTGCGGCCCTTCTCACCGCCATCACGGAGCGGGGGGCACCGGCCCGGTCGGTCACCGTGTCCACGTCCTGGGAGGAGGCGGCGCGAGGCGCTGACGTGGTCGTCGCGGCCGTCCCACCTTCGGCGGTCGCCGAGGTCCTCGTCGCCGCCGCGGCCGTCGCCGAACCGGATGCGCTGATGACCGACGTCGCGAGCTCCAAGCTCGACATCGTTGCGTCGGTGGGGGAGGCCCTCGCCACGGTGCACGGCGCTGCTGCGCTGGAGCGTTTCGTCGGCGGTCATCCCATGGCGGGGAGCGAGCGGAGCGGCCCCGGTGCGGCGGACGCGACGCTCTTCAGCGGTGCCACGTGGGTCCTGACGC
>JAURQY010000112.1 GCA_030835875.1 Nitriliruptorales bacterium
ACCATGTTGTCGCGCAGGTAGTCGAACCCGAACTCGTTGTTGGTGCCGTAGGTGATGTCGCACGCGTACGCCGCGCGCTTCGCCGCCTCATCGGAGCCCGAGACGACCACGCCGACGCTCAGGCCGAGGAACTCGTGGACCCGGCCCATCCACTCCGCGTCTCGGCGAGCCAGGTACTCGTTGACCGTGACGACATGGACGCCGCGCCCGCTGAGCGCGTTGAGGTAGACCGGCATCGTCGAGGTGAGCGTCTTCCCCTCACCGGTACGCATCTCAGCGATGTTCCCCGCATGCAGGACCGCAGCGCCGAACACCTGCACGTCGAACGGGCGCTGCTCGAGCACCCGCCATGCCGCCTCCCGCACGACGGCGAACGCCTCGACCTGGACGTCGTCGAGGGACTCGCCGTCAGCGATACGAGCCCGGAGCACGTCGGTGCGTGCCCGCAGCTCACCATCACTGAGCGACTCGATGTCGGCACCCATCGCGTCCACCGCGGCGACGACGCGGTGGAACCGCTTCGCCTCACGGCCCTCACCGATGCGCAGGATGCGGTCGAACATGCGTGCTCCGGGTCTCGTCGGGGATCTCGGACGCGGCACCCGTTCGCAGTGCCCCCGGAGGGACCTGCAGATGGTCGCGACGTGTCACGGACGCCCGTCAGAGTACGCGACACGACCTGCCGAACCGGGGGCCAGACCGCCCCTGTGGACGACGGTCATGGCCGCCCGGTGACCGCCCCGAACGGATGCCCACCCGCTCGGGCCAGGGTGACGAGCACGACGTCGCCGGCCCCCGCGTCGCGCAGCGCCGCTGCCGCACGCCAGGCCGTGGCGCCCGTCGTGAGCACGTCGTCGACGAGGACGATGTCGCTCCCCGGCAGCACCATCGTCGCGCGGTACTGCTCCGCGTGCATGCTCCCCGGTCCGACGTCGAGCAGCCGGAGGAGGGGCGCATCGACGGCGTCGGCCACCACCGCCGCCACCGCACGCGCATGGTCGATCCCCCGCTGCCGCACCCGGGCCGGGACCGACGTCACCCACGTCACGGCATCGACCGTGAGCCGCATGGTGCGGAGCCTGTCCGCGAGCGGCCGCGCGAGCGGCTCCCATCCGCGTCGCGCACCCCCGACCTTCGCCGTGACGATCGCCGCACGCACCGGCCCGCGGTAGTCGTAGGCGGTGAAGGTCGCCGTGATCGGCGCGTCCGGCGGCCAGCAGCCGTGGCCGGCGGACGGAGGGGCACCGCAGCGCGGGCAGCCGGGCGGGAGGAGGCGGACGTCGAGACGACAGCGCCGACAGAACGGAGGGTCGGCCCGCGCATGGCAGGCGAGGCAGCGTTCGGGGATGAGGAGCGACCGCATCCACCGATCGGAGCACTCCGCCGGTCGCTGCGCGCGGCCGGTCGGGGCGCTGTGGACGGTCAGCCGTCCTGCTGGTCCTCACCGAGCATGATCGGGATGCCGTCGCGGACCTCGTAGCGCGTCGCACACTCGGTGCAGATCAGCACCTTGCGCCGCTCCTTGTACTCGAGCGACGCCCGGCAGGCGGGACACACGAGGATCTGCAGCAGTCGTTCGTCGAGCACGTTCCGCTCCGTCCGGTCAGACCACCACCGTAGCGAGCAGGTCCACGAGCTCCGTGAGCACCTGCTCGACGGTCGCGGCGTCGTCCGCCTCGACGTTGAGGCGGAGGAGCGGCTCGGTGTTGGACGGCCGCACGTTGAACCAGGCGGCTCCGAGGTCGACGGTGAGCCCGTCCAGCTCATCAGGCGCCTGCGCCGCGTACGCGTCCCGGACGAGGTCGAGCGCGGCTGCGGTGTCCCGCACGCGCAGGTTGCGCTCCCCCGAGCGCACGCGGGTGTCGTGCGGTGCGACCGCATCAGCGAGCGACCCGCCGGCGGCCGCGACGGCCTCGAGGAGGATGAGCGCCGCGATCGTCCCGGAGTCCGCCCGGTGGTTGTCGCGGAAGTAGAAATGTCCGGAGTGCTCGACGCCGAGCACCGCACCGGTGCGCGCCATCTCCGCCTTGATGAAGGAGTGACCGACGCGCGTCCGCACGGGCACGCCACCGGCCGCGACGATCGCCTCGGGGACGCTGCGCGAGCAGATGAGGTTGTGGAGCACCGTGCCGCCGGGCTCGCGGCCCAGTACGCGCGTCGCGACGAGCGCGCCGAGGAGGGATGAGTCGACGGGTCGACCGGACGCGTCGACGGCGAAGACGCGGTCCGCGTCCCCGTCGAACGCGAGCCCGAGCACGGCGCCCTCGGCGACGACGCGGGCCGAGAGGTCACGCAGGTTCGCGGGGTCGAGCGGGTCGGCGGGATGGTTGGGGAAGGTGCCGTCGAGCTCGAAGTAGAGCGGGACCGTCTCGAGGTCGAGGCCCGCGGTGACCGCAGGCCACACGAGTCCCCCCATCCCGTTGCCTGCATCGACGACGACGCGCATCCCGCCGAGCGGCACACCACCGTCGAGGAACGAGCGGACGTGCTCGGCGAAGCGCGTGAGGAGCGGCAGCTCGGAGCGCGAGCCCCGCTCGACGGCGGCCCCTGCGGTGGTCTCGACCGCGGCAGCGGTGCCGTCGAGCAGCGCGATCGCCCGGTCACGGATGCGTGCGAGCCCCGAGTCGATCGCGACGGGCACCGCGCCCGCGCGGCACAGCTTGATGCCGTTGTAGGCCGCGGGGTTGTGGCTCGCCGTGAACATCGCGCCGGGTGCGTCGAGCAGTCCCGACGCGTACGTGACGCCGTCGGTGGAGATCAGCCCGATGTCGATGACGTCGACGCCGAATGCGAGGACACCGTCGGTGAACGCCGCGACGAGCGCGGGCGACGACGGCCGCATGTCGTGGCCGACGACGAGACGATCGCCCGGACGGGCGAGCTCCTCGGCGGCTGCGACACCGAGCGCCCGCGCGACCGCGGGCGTCAGCTCCTCGTCGACGAGTCCACGGACGTCGTAGGCCTTGACGATGCGTCGCAGCGCGCCGACGTCGGACATCACCACCCCCATCGTTGCGCGCCATGCACGGCGCTCAGCGACCGGACGGAGCCGATCAGAGGAACAGCGTCGGCTCGTCGGGACCGGCGCCCGCGTCCTCGACCACGCTGTCGGTCGCCACGGTGCCGCCGAGCAGGTCCGCGCACCAGACCGTCGTCGTGGGGTCCGGTGCGAGCCGCAGCGGCTGCGGGACGCGACGGACCGCGACCTCCGGCGTGCGCTCCGAGAGCGGGACCGTCCGCGTCGTCACCGTCGCAGGACGCGGGCCCCCATCCGTGGGCCGGAGCAGGCCGTCGAGCCGCCCAGCGCCCTGGGGACGGACGGCGGCGGACGGGACATCGGCTGCAGGCAGGACAGGCGATGCGGCGACCGACCGGTCGGTCCCGACGGGGGCGGCGTCGGGGGCGTCCTCGGAGACGGCCCTCGGGACGGCGCTGAGCGCGGCCGCGAGTCGGGCCACGCGCTGACCCCGATCGGGACCGACCGGTGGTGCTGGCTCCGTCGCCGGGGTGTGCGACGGAGCGCGGTCACGCAGGGTCCACCCTGCAGGGGGGCCCGAGCGCGCCGCATGCTGGACGCAGAGGTCGTACTCGCCCGGACCCGTGTCCGGACCGATCGGGTCGAGCATCACGGTGCGCTCGGCGTAGTCGAAGCGGAGCGTCGAGGTGGCGCGACGACCGCAGCCGGGACGGACGCAGGCACGCTGGACCTGGGACCCCGCAGGGACCGGACCGATCGTGAGGGCGAGGGCGGCGGACACGCGCGGACGGTAAACGACATCGATGTGGTTCGGCAAGGAGGCGGCACGTCCGGACGGACCGTGGGTCGGCGCCGCTACCGTCCGCGGCATGCGCGAACGCCATGCCCGCCACCGCCGTCGCGACGTCGACCGGCGCAGACGCCCCGTCGACGGTGCGCGCACCCGCAGCGTGGAGCGGTTCGCCCGGCTCGTGGACGACGCGGTGGCCACGCTCCCCAAGGACTTCCTGCCGTACCTGGCCGACGTGCAGATCGCCGTCGCCGACGTCCCACCGTCGGACCCCGTCGGCCGGGGCGACGAGGTCCTGCTCGGGCTCTACGAGGGGGTCCCGAGGACGGAGCGCGACATCCTCCCGCCGCTCCTCCCCGACCGCATCACGCTCTACCGCCGACCGCTCGAGGCGCGCGCACGCAACCGACGCGACCTGGCGGAGCTGGTCCGCCACACCGTGCTGCACGAGGTCGCGCACCACTTCGGCATCGACGACGACCGCCTCGACGAGCTCGGCTGGGGCTGACCGAGGGCTGCGGGCCGGCTCGGTCGGTCCGTCAGCCTGCGTCCTCGAGCAGGTCCGGAGCCATGCCGGGAACCTCGGACAGCGCGGATCGACGGAGATCACGCGCCGTCCCGAGCCCTGCGACCCAGCCCTCGAGGACCCGACCCGATCGCATGGCAGGGACCGTGCGCCACGCGCGTGACGGGACGGCAGCGATCGCGACGGGTGCGAGCTGCTCGTCACCGAACGTGGTGCGGCTGACGACGAGACCCGGACCGCCGGAGACGACCGCCGACCACGCACCCGCAACGTCGAGCGGGAGCACGACACGTCCGACCGCGCCCGCGGCGATCGGCACCGGCGTCAGCGTGACCGTCACCGGTCCGGCTGCGTTCGCTGCTGGAGCAACCGCCTCGGTGGACGGCTCCTCGGTGGACGGCTCCTCGGTGGCGACGGGATCGGGCAGCGAGGTGAGCGCGATGCTCGGTTCGACCACCTCCTCCGAGAGGTTGACGATGTGGAGCACGGTGCGTCGCCCGGGTGCGGTGACACCGGCGACGACCCACTCGGCGTCGGGGAGCGACGAGGCGGCGGTGCGGACGAGCCCGGTCCGCGCGGCGTCGTCCGCTCCGAACCGCGCGCCGGTGGCGACGAGGATCCCCGTCGTCTGCGATCGGAGCGTGAGCGCGAGGACCGGACGATCGTCGGCTGCGACGTCGACGGCGTCGACGCGGCGCAGCTCACCCGGGCCGACCTCGATGCTCGCGGTGCCCTCCGGCACCGACGCACCCTCGGGCGTATGGACCGTGACCTCGACCACGACGTCGCGTGGAGCGGGGTTGAGGATCCACACGATGCCGTCCGTGTCCGGCCCGCTCGGGAGCCACGGCACGGTCCAGGCGAGCGCGGGCGTGGCGACGGGCGGCACGCTCGCGAGTCCGTCGACCCCACCGACCGCAGCGACGCTGCGCTGAAGGCCCTCGACCGCGAGGCGGCCCGCGCCGACGGTCACGATCGCGGCGAGGTCCCGCTGCTCCGGCGCGTGGTCGTTGAGACGCAGGGTCGTGCGCGTCCCCGCGCGCACCGAGACGTTCCGGAGCGCGACGGGCTCGAGCGCCCCGCTCGGTGTCACGAGCGTCACGGCGAACGTCGCGTCGGCGGTGAAGGGGTTCGCAAGTCGGAGGAGCGCCTCGTCGCCCTCGGCGGTCGACAGTCCGAGCACCGTCTGGACGGGAGGGTCGACGGGGAGGCAGCGCGAGGCGACGGTTCCGGCGGGGTCGCCGGGCGCACCGGGCGTCGACCACTCCTGCCACCCGAGCAATGGACGGTCCGCCCACCCGACCCAGAGCCAACCTTCGGGTCCGAGCGTCACGCCGGCGCGCGATGTCCCGCCCGGCCCGAGCACGTCGACCTCGGTGCTGCGTGATCCCGGACCGGGATCCGTCCCGAACGTGAGCAGCGCCCCGCGTGCTGCGACGTCCTCCATTGGGGGCGTACCCGGAGCGGCGACCAGCAGCACGTCAGCATCCGTGCGCAGCGGACCCGCGCCGGTCATGCAGACGGCGCCACCGGCCGACGGCCCGGACGGGACGGTGGCGGCGCCCGTCGTTCCCGACCCCACCGGCCGAGCGACGACGTCGAGGGCGGCACCGGCGAGCAGGGCGAGCACGGTCAGGACGACGACGGGCACGGGGCGGAGCGAGGATCGTCTCATGCGCCACGCCCTCCCGACCGCGGGCCAGCACGCCGTGCGAGCGCAGGCGGTCGCGCACCGAGCGAGAGGACGACGAGCGCCCAGAGCGCCTGGAGCTGCAGGAGCGCCGGCCGCAACGGATCCTCACCCGCCACGAGCTCGACGGTGACGTCCGCAGGGACGTCGCGCACACGCACGAGCCCGTCCTCGCTCAGCATCGGGACGAGCTCGCCATCGACGCGCACCTGCCATCCCATGCCGAACGGCACCGTGGCGAGCAGCTCGCCGCCGGTCCCACTCATCCCGACGGCACGATCCGGTGCGACCCGGTCGAGCGCCGCGATGACGGTCCGTGGTGGGACGGACGGGTCGGGGACGCGATCGACGTCGGTGATGTCACGCACGACGGCGGCGCGCGGCACCGCGCCGAGCACGCGTGCGACCCTGCCATCGAGCGTCGGCAGCGGGTCGAGCGCCGACTGCTGACGGAGCAGCGCGTCGAGATCCGGGTCCTCGAAGCCACCGGGGACGAGCACCACGCCGACGCCGAGCCGCCCGAGCCGCGCCGCAGCACGCGGGTCCCCTCCGGCGAGAAGGTCATCGACGGCGGCCGTGAGCTGCTCATGGACCACCGGATCGTGGCGCACGCCGAACGCGGCGAGGTCCGGGCCGGTCGCGGGGACGATCTCCCACACGACACCCGTCGTCGTCTCGCCGAGGACGAGGACGCGATCCGGTGCGTCAGGTCCGAGCGTCGCGACGTACGCGGGGACGGCCTCGGTCCGTGTGAGTCCGGGCGTCCCGAGGATGGCGTGCTGCACGAGGCCGACAGCGACGAGCAGCACGGTCGCGACCGAGGCCGCACCGACCCCGAGCTGCCGCCATCCGAACGCGTGGCGCGCGAGGACCTCAGGAGCATGCCGCAGCCCGACGGTCGCGGCACCGACGAGTGCACCCGCAGCGATGACGAGCAGTGGTCCCGGCCGCACACCGAGCGCCGCCCCGTCGGCTCCCCAGGCGAGCAGGGGCGCACCGATCGCGACTGCGTGCATCGCCACGACCGCGCGATACGTCGTGGCCCCCACCGTCGCAGCGCTGACCACGAGCGCGCCCGCGGTCCCCGCGACCAGCAGGCCGATCCCAGCCATCCCGAGGAGCCGGCCCGTCGGATCGAGGGCGAGCCACGCGAGCGGATGACCACCGAGGGTGATGCCGTCAGCGACGGACATCGCCCGGAGGACGTCAGGGAGCTGACGCAGCCACGGTCCGAGCAGCGGCAGCGGCAGCAGCGCGAGCGCAGCGGACCGCAGGAGGAGCGTGCGACGCCACGTCGGATCATCGACGGCGACGACCGCATGGCCGACCCCGGCGATCAGGATGGCGGGCAGCACGATGATGAGCTGCGGCGCGAACGCGACGACGATCGCGAGCACGAGCGTCGCGACGGCGATCCTGCGCCACACACGCTCGACGGGCGCTCCCTGCGCGAGGATCGTGTTCCCGGCGACCGCGAGCAGCGGGACAGCGATCGCGACGACGATCGTCACGACATCACCTGCAGCGAGCGCGCCGATGATCGGCGGGGAGACCGCGTAGGCGAGCGCGAGGACCGTCCGCGGCAGCGCATCGGGCAGGTGCGGCGCGAGCGCACGGATCGCGAGGGCCCAGGCGACGAGCGGAGCGAGGAGGAGGAGGACGCGGAGCGCGGCGCCGCCGGCGATCCACTGCAGCGCACCGAGCACGAGCTGTGCGGGCGACGGATCGAGGAGGGTCAGGGTCGCGCCGCTGTCGTGCCAGTCGGCGAGGTGCCGCGCGATGAGGCTCGGTCCCTCGGGCAGCGGCCGCACGTCATCGCCACGCAGCGGCCCGGACAGGAGCGCATCGCGCAGTCCGACGACGAGCAGGACGGCGGGGACGGGGAGGAGGACCTGCAGCGGGCGGGCGCGCAGCCGCCGCGCGAACGCACGCCGGCGAGGCTCCTCGTCCGGTGCGCCGTCGAGGAGCGGCGCATCCGACCCGGTCGCCGCCGGCTCGTCGCGGACGTCGCCGACGAGCTCGCCCTGCAGCATCGCGCTCGGCTGGGTCTCCGCGGTCCCGAGGTCGCCGCCGGGCGAGTCGCCGAGGAGCCGATCGGCGACGGCCTCGAGGTAGGCCTGGGCGCGCGGCATGATCCGCCCCAGCAGCAGCGCCACATCGTCGTCGCTGCGCCGTCGCGAGCGCTGAACCCGCCGGCGTCGCTGCAGCGTCCCAGGGAGGTTCACCACGTTCCAGCCCCAGGCGGCGATCGTCGCGCGCGCATCGCTGAAGCGCCGGGTCAGCAGGAAGCCGGCGACCTTCGCGACGCCCACGAGGAGCGCGAGCGGGAGGAACCGCACGAGCCGCTCCGCCCCGTAGTTCGTGAGGAGCGCGGTCAGCGTGTTGCGCTCGGCGAGGTAGCGGGGCCCGAGTTCGGCGACCCTTCCGGTGCGGCGGTGCTCGGCCGCGCGCGCAGCATGCAGCCCGACCGCTCCGGGGACGACCTCGACGTCGTGCCCCGCGATCGTCGCCCGCCAGCAGAGGTCGAGGTCCTCACGGAACGCATGCGCACGCGGGTCGAACCGCCCGAGCTCCTCGAACACGCGACGACGGACGAGCATGCCGGCCGTCGAGACGAACAGGACGCGGCGGTCACCGTCGCGCTGCCCCTGGTCGAGCTCGCCCGGGTCCAGGCCGTCGTCGACGCGACCGGTGATGTCGATGGTCGCGCCCACGGACTGGAGGCGCTCCGGTTCATCCGCCCAGCGGAGCTTCGGACCGACGATCGCGAGGCGGTCGTCCGACCGCAGCGCGTCGACGAGCCGCTCGACGGCGTCGGGCGCGAGCACGAGGTCGTCATGGACGAGGAGGACGAGGTCCTCCTCGTCGAGGCCGGCACGACCGTCGCGGGCATCGCGTGCATCGATGGCGTCAAGCGCGAGGTCGACGGCCGCGGGGAAGCCGAGGTCGACGTCGGCGAGCAGGACGCGCTCGGGGCCGAGGAGCTCGACCAGGACGTCCGCCGTCCCGTCCTCGCTCGCGTTGTCGACCGCGACGATCTCGAGCGCGCACCGCGCGTTGACGGTCTGCGCGGCGAGCGCGGAGACGGCACGGCGCACGCTCGCGACACCGTCGTGGGTCGCGATGACGGCGACGATGCGCGGGTCGACGGACGTCTCGATGCTGGGGCTCTCCGGTCCGGCGCTGCGGACCGCAGCGCGTCGACCACGACGCCGTTCGAACCTACCAGCGGGGCCAGCGCGGCCTCCCGGACGAAGCGTCCGGAGGACCCCGTCCGGGGTCAGCGGTTCAGGCGCTCAGGCGCGACACGCGGGCGACACCGACCCGCTTCGCACGGCGACGCTCCCGCTCGGAGAGGCCGCCCCAGATGCCGAAGCGCTCGTCGTTCTCGAGCGCGTACTCGAGGCACTCGTCGCGGACCGGACACGCGGCGCAGATGCGCTTCGCCTCCCGGGTCGATCCGCCCTTCTCCGGGAAGAACGCCTCCGGGTCCGCATCGAGACAGCGGGCCTGCAGCATCCAGTCGTTCCCCGCGTCCTCCTCGACGATCCCGAGGACTGCGTTCAGATCGGTGGGCAGGCTGGTCAAGGCCGGACTCCTCAGGCTTCAGCTGCGATGTGGGGGATGATGCCGGTGGAACTACACGGAGGTCATTCTCCCAGCGCGCAGGGACCTGTCAAGCGGTTCCACACCCTGCGGTGCCCTCTGTGGACACCATGGCACCACATGTTGTGTACCGAAACGGATTCAGGAGCATGCGCGCGTTCGGCGCACTCTCGCAGCGCAGAGCGCACGAGCCAGAGAGTCAGTCCTAGACGAGGCCGTCGAGCGCCTCACGCAGGCGGAGGAGGCCGTCCCGCAGGCGGGACTTGGCCGTGCCCTCCGGGATACCGAGCACGCGGGCGACGTCGCGGTAGGTGTGACCCGCGAAGTACGCCAGCTCGATCGCCTCGCGCTGGCGGTCACTGAGCTCAGTCAGCGCACGGCGGACCTGCCAGTGCTCGAGCCGCAGCTCGACCTCGTCGGCGACGACGTCCACCTCGCGGACCTGGCTACGACGGGCGACCCGGTCGTCACGATCCCGACCGGCCTGCTCGCTGCGGACGCGGTCCACGGCGCGACGACGGGTCAGCGTCGCGACCCACCCCGTCACCGTGCCCCGCTCGGGGTCGAAGCGGTCCGCCTTGAGCCAGATCTCGGTCAGGACCTCCTGCGCGACCTCCTCGGCGATCGAGGGGTCGCGGACCACGCCGCGCGCGACGCGCAGTGCCTGCGGGCGGATCCGCTCCACCAGCAGGGCGAAGGCCTGCTGGTCCCCCGCCGCTGATGCGACGAGGAGCTGCTCGCTGGGCACGACGGTGGTGTCGCGCCCTGCTTGGAGGGTCGGAGCGGCCATTGCGAGGTCCCTTCCATCGGGCCCCGAAGTATCACATTCTGTAGAGGTTCTGTCAAGCTATGTGTGGAGTTTCTCCGCAGCGCGCGCTCCCCCAGCGTCCACGAGCGAGTAGTCGGTCCTGCGCTGCGCCACCGGCCTCCCGACCGCTCGTGCGGCCGCCTCGAGGTCCTCCGGCGACTGCCGGACGCCATGGGCGGAGCCGGCCATCCGCGAGATGGTCTCCTCCATCAGCGTGCCCCCGAGGTCGTTGCAGCCGCCCTCGAGCAGCGGGCCCGCCGCCCCGAGACCGAGCTTCACCCAGGACAGCTGCACGTTGTCGATCGCGCCGGCGAGGAGGAGGCGGGCGACCGCATGGACGCGCCGGTCCTCGACGAACGTCGAGCCCGGACGGGCGACCCCGGCGAGGTAGATCGGGGCGAGCTGATGCACGAACGGCAACGGGACGAACTCGGTGAAGCCACCGCTCAACTCCTGGAGTCCCCGCAGCAGCTTGAGGTGCGCGACCCAGTGGCGCGGCTCGTCGACGTGCCCGTACATCATCGTCGAGGTCGAGGGGATGCCGAGCGCGTGCGCGGTCGTGACGACCTCGATCCACTGCGACGCCGGCAGCTTGCCCTTCGTGAGCACCCACCGGATCTCGTCGTCGAGGATCTCGGCCGCGGTCCCGGGGATCGATCCGAGCCCGCGCCGGCGCGCCTCCTCGAGCCACTCACGCACACCGATGCCGAGGCGCCCCGCACCGCTCACGACCTCCATGGGGCTGAACGCGTGCACGGGCATCCCGGGGACCCGCGCGAGCACGGCGTCGAGGATCCGGAAGGCATGGTCGCCGGGCAGGTCGGGGTGGATGCCCGACTGGATGCACACCTCGGTCGCGCCAGCGAGCCACGCCTCCTCCGCGCGGTCGGCGACCTCGTCGAGTGACAGCGTGTAGGCGTCCGGGTCGTCGCGCCGCTGCGCGAACGCGCAGAAACGGCAGCCGACGTAGCAGACGTTCGTCGCGTTGATGTTGCGGTTGACCACGTAGGTGACCAGATCGCCCACCCGCTCCGCACGGACCTCGTCCGCCGTCCGGACGAGCGCATCGAGCTCGACGCCGGTCGTGTCGAAGAGCCGCAGCGCCTCCTCATCATCGAGCACGACGCCGCGGGCCGTCCGTGCGAGCGATGCGGCGACGTCGCGTCGGATGCGTGAGCGCGGCGGCGCCTCCGGCCGAGGCGCGTTCGCGGCGACCACACCATCGGCCACCGCATGCACATCGCCGAGCACGGCGCGGTGGACGGCGTCGTCGCGGTCGGCAGCGCGTGCGTTGCGCCCGTCCGCGGCCGACCCCCCGTCCTCGTCGCCGACGATGACCGCACGCATCGCATCGCTCATGCCGTGCGAGGTGACGACCGGGTCCTGCCAGGGGAGCCCCGTCGCACGGGTCGCGACGTCGGCGAGTCCGTCGGCCGCGGCGAGGGCGGCGACCGGGGCGCGCATGCGGCCCGCGAGCCACGGGTCGGGCGTGGTGACGTACTCGGGGTAGGCGGTCAGCCGCTCGCTGAGCTGGAACCCGGCGGCCTCCGTGACCGCGGCGAGGCGCTCGATGGCCGGCCAGGGGGCCTCGGGGTTCACATGGTCGGGGGTGACCGGTGAGACCCCGCCCCAGTCGTCGATGCCGGCCGCGAGCACCCGCGCGAGATCGTCGGGCGAGAGGTTCGGCGGCGCCTGCAGGTGCACGGTCGGACCGAGGAGCACGCGGGCAGCAGCGACGGCGGCGACCATCTCGTCCGCCTCGGGCTCCGGCGCGCTGCGCATCGCGGTGTCCGGCTTCGCACGGAAGTTCTGGACGATCACCTCCTGCAGGTGACCGTGGCGGCGGTGCGCGGCCCGCAGCGCGAGCAGCGTGTCGACACGCTCCCCCGGCGTCTCCCCGATGCCGATGAGCATCCCCGAGGTGAACGGCACCGAGAGTCGACCGGCGTCCTCGAGCGTGCGCAGCCGCACGTCCGCACGCTTCGTCGCCGCATGCTGGTGCGCACCCCCGGGCTCGTGCAGACGGTCGCTGACCTGCTCGAGCATGATCCCCATCGACGGGGCGACCTGCTTGAGCGACGCGAGCTCGGTCCACGAGAGCAGTCCCGGGTTCAGGTGCGGCAGCAGCCCGGTCTCCTCGATGACGAGGATCGCCATCGCACGCAGGTACTCGAGCGTCGACGCGTAGCCGCGCGCGTCGAGCCAGTCGCGGGCGGACGGGTACCGCTCCTCGGGCCGGTCGCCGAGGGTGAACAGCGCCTCACGGCAGCCCGCCGCCGCACCGTCCCGCGCGATCGCGAGCACCTGCTCCGGTGCGAGGAACGCGGGGCTCGACGCGCGAGGCGGGTGCGCGAAGGTGCAGTACCCGCAGGCGTCACGGCACAGGTGCGTGAGGGGGATGAAGACCTTGCGCGAGTAGGTGATGCGCGGACAACCGTCGGGCGCGCGCCCCCACGCCCCGTCGCGGTACCACGGCGCCGCCGTACGCACCTGCTGCGCGACAGCGACGAGTCGGTCGAGGTCGTCGCCGCGGGCGAGGAACAGGGACGCGGCCTCGGTCCGGGTCAGCGTCCGGCCGTCCTCGGCCCGACGCAGGGCCCGCGGCACCGTCCGCACCAGCTCGTCACCGGACGGTTCCGTGGACAGGACCCCACCTCCCATGCCTGCACCCCACGTCGTGACCGGCGACCGCTCGTAGAGGCTACCGACGGCGCCGAGGAGGGCGTATGGCGAAGGCGCTGTCGTAGCATCGCCGAGCGCCGTCCGGACGGCGCGGTCGGGAGGCGGAGGATGGTCGTCGTCCTCGCCGGCGGCGTGGGCGCCGCACGGTTCCTGCGCGGGCTCACCGCCGTCGTCCCTCCCGAGGACATCACCGTCGTCGTGAACGTCGGCGACGACATCGAGCTGCACGGGCTGCGCATCTGTCCCGACCTCGACTCCATCACCTACTGGCTCGCCGGGCTCGTCCATCCCGAGCAGCAGTGGGGGCGGGACGACGAACGCTTCACTGTCCGCGACGAGCTGGTGCGGCTCGGCCACGCACCGTGGTTCACGCTCGGCGACCGGGACCTGGCGCTCCATCTCCACCGGACCGCGCAGCTCCGCGAGGGTGTCCCGCTGTCCACGGTGACCGCGGACGTCGCCGCGCGTCATGGGCTCACGCTCCGCCTGCTGCCCGTCACCGACGATCGCATCGAGACGCGCATCCACACCGCGGACCGCCGCGACCTCCACTTCCAGGAGTGGTGGGTCGGCGAGCGCGCGGGACCCGACGTCGACCGCGTCGAGTTCCGTGGCGCGGACGCTGCACGCCCGGCGCCCGGCGTCGTCGAGGCGATCCGCGATGCCGGAACCGTCATCGTCGCACCGTCGAACCCGGTCGTCTCCGTCGCACCGATCACTGCGGTACCGGCCGTCGCATCGGCGCTCGCAGCGACCTCGGCCTGCGTCGTCGGCGTGTCGCCGATCGTCGGCGGTCGGGTCGTCCGCGGGATGGCCCATCGCCTGCTCCCCGCCGTCGGATCGAGCGTCGACGCGGCCGGTGTCGCAGGCTGGTACGGCGCCCGCCGAGACGGCGGGCTGCTCGACGCCTGGATCGTCGATGCGACGGACGTGTCCTCGCTCGAGGCGGTCCGTGGGCTCGGGCTCGCAGCGCGGGCGATGGACACGCTGCTCGACGATCCGGAGGTCGCCGCGGCACTCGCCCGAGGCGTCCTCGAGCTCGCCGAGGATGCGG
Organism: Nitriliruptorales bacterium; assembly: GCA_030835875.1. Classification (GTDB taxonomy): domain Bacteria; phylum Actinomycetota; class Nitriliruptoria; order Nitriliruptorales; family Nitriliruptoraceae; genus CSBr16-57R1. The sequence goes on from JAURQY010000112.1 coordinate 14,134, forward strand.
GGCGCGCTCCGTGAGTGGCGCGGTCACGATCGTCCCGCTGCCGAGCGCGCACCGCTTCGGACCCGACGATGATGTGGTCGCGCCGTTGCTCGCCGCCGTGGAGGCCGCCGGCGTCACCCTCGCGGACGGCGACGTCGTGTGCATCGCCTCGAAGGTCATCGCCCTCGCGGAGGGTGCGCTGATCGATGTCGGCGCTGAGCTGCCGGGCAGCGGCGGGGCGGACCCGCCGGGGACGGTGCGTGCGCTCGCGCGGGGGCGCGCGGAGGAGATCGTGGCCGAGTCCGCGTGGGTGACCCTCACGCGCACGCATCACGGCTTCGTCGCCGCGAACGGCGGCATCGACCGCTCGAACGTCCCCGGCGACGGCTGGCTCGACCTGCCCCGGGATCCCGACGAGAGCGCGGCGGCGGTGCGGACAGCGATCAGGGAGCGGACCGGGCGGGACGTCGCCGTGGTCGTGACCGACACCTTCGGCCGTCCGTGGCGCGTCGGACAGACGGACGTCGCGCTCGGCGCGGCGGGCATCGCGGTGCTGCGCGACGAGCGCGGCGGTCAGGACCTCGACGGGCGCCCGCTCGGCGTGACCGTCGCAGCGGTCGGCGACGCCATCGCGGGTGCCGCGGACCTCGTGCGCTCGAAGGCGAGCGCGACCCCGTTCGTGCTCATCCGCGGTCTCGCACCGCTGACCGGAGCCGGCGGCGCGCCGACGGGGAACGCCGCCGAGCTGATCCGGCCGCTCGAGGAGGACCTCTTCCGTCACGGGGGTGCGGAGGCGACCGTGGCGGGGCTGCTCGCACGACGCACGGTTCGGGCTTTCGACCCGGCACGGCCCGTGCCCGCGGCGCTCATCGAGGAGGCCGTCGCGACCGCCACGACCGCGCCCGCTCCGCACCACACCCGTCCGCTGCGCGTGATCCGTCTGACGAGCCGGACGCGCACACGGCTGCTCGACGCCATGGCGGAGACGTGGCGCACCGACCTCCTGGCCGACGGGCACCCCGACGCGACGATCGACGCGCGCATCGCTCGGTCGGACGCGCTGCACCGCGAGGCGCCCGAACTGCTCGCCGTACTCGTCGACCGATCGGCCGCCCACGGCTACGCCGACGAGCGCCGCGCGCGCGCCGAACGCGACCTGTTCGTGCTCGCGGGGGGCGCCGCCATCGAGGCGCTGCTCGTGACGCTCTCCGCCAGAGGGTTGGGCGCCGCCTGGACGTCCTCGACGGTGTTCTGCCCCGACACCGTCCGCGACGTGCTCGCGCTCCCCACGGACTGGGATCCGATCGGCACGATCGCCGTCGGGTGGCCCGCGACGCCCGTCACGCCGCGTCCGGAGCCTGATGCGACCGGGGTGCTCGAGGAGCGCTGAGCGCCTGTCGAGCGGGGAGCCGGCGCTGTCACGACCTGCCACGCACGACGGGACCCGCTGCCTAGGGTTCGCGGGGCCGGGCCTTCCCGGCGCCGTCCTGGACCCCTAGGGCGGCAGCGTCGGTGGCTCGGGTGGGCGACGGGAGCCCACAGCACGACGACGGACCACCGACACTCCTGGCGGCGCGCGGGCACCTGTTCTTCCCGTCCACCGCCGGGATGACTCCGGAGGAACAGAGTGAGCACTTCGACAAAGGCAACCGGGGGCGGCGCCCTCGACCGGTACTTCCAACTCGCCAAGAACGGCACGACCGTGCGGACCGAGGTCCTCGCGGGCGTGACGACGTTCCTCGCCATGGCCTACATCATGGCGCTGAACCCGATCATCCTCGCCGACGCCGGCATGGACTTCGGCGCGGTCTTCACCGCGACCGCGCTCGCCGCGGCCATCGGCAGCCTCATCATGGGCGTGTGGGGCAAGCTGCCCATCGCGCAGGCGCCCGGGATGGGCCTCAACGCGTTCTTCGCGTACACCGTGGTGCTAACGCTCGGCGTGCCGTGGGAGACCGCACTAGCCGGCACGCTCGTCTCCGGTGTGATCTTCCTCATCTTCGCGCTGACAGGGCTGCGCCGCGCGGTCATCAACGCGATCCCGGTGCCCCTCAAGCTCGCCGTCGGCGCCGGCATCGGCCTCTTCATCGCCTTCATCGGCCTGAAGGAGGGCGGCATCATCGTCAACGATGACACCGTCCTCGTGGGGCTCGGTGACCTGAGCAGCACGAAGGTGCAGCTCGCGCTGTTCGGCATCGTCGCCACCGCCATCATGCTCGCACGCGGCATCCGCGGCGCGGTCCTCTACGGCATCGTCGCGACGACCGTCGTCGGCATCCTCGTCGGCTTCATCGCTGCCCCCGAGGCCGTCTTCGGCTCGATCCCGAGCATCGCACCGACCTTCGGCGTCGCGTTCTCGTCGCTGCCCGACCTGCTGTCGCTCGACCTCGCACTCGTCGTGTTCGCCATGCTCTTCGTCGACTTCTTCGACACGGCCGGCACGCTGATCGCGGTCACCAAGCAGGCCGACCTGCTGACGCCGGAGGGGGAGCTGCCGAACGGCAACCGTCCGCTGGTCTCAGACGCCGTCGCGACGATCGCGGGCGCGGCGCTCGGGACCTCGACGACGACGTCCTACATCGAGTCGTCGTCCGGTGTCGGTGCAGGTGGCCGGACCGGCCTCACGTCGGTCACGACCTCGCTCCTGTTCGCGGTGATGCTGTTCCTGAACCCGCTCATCTTCACGATCCTCGACCACCGCGAGGTGACGACGGCGGCGCTCGTGCTCGTCGGTCTGATGATGGCGCGCCCCCTCGGGGAGATCGCATGGGAAAGCTGGGAGATCGCCGTCCCGGCGTTCGCCACGGTGATCATCATGCCGCTCACCTACAACATCGCGTACGGCATCGCCTTCGGGCTCGTGCTCTACCCGGTCATGATGCTCGCGCGCGGGAAGGGGCGTGAGGTCTCGCCGACGATGTACGTGCTCGGCGTGCTCTTCATCCTGTACTTCGTGATCAGGACCGTGTCCTTCAGCTGAGGACGGGTCCGACCACGACCCTGACGAGGGGGCGGCGTCCGCGCCGCCCCCTCGTCGTGTCGTAGGGCTCCCCCGGCCACCACGCCCCCCGGGTCAGCGAAGACCACGGCGGGCTGCGGCGATGACCCAGCCCGACGGCAGCGGCTCGCGCCATCGCGCGAGGACCTCGGCCAGGGGGACGGTCGCACGTTCGCGGTCGACCCGACCGCGTCGCAGCGCGGCGGGCAGGAGCCGGAGCCGCCCGAGCGCGAGCAGCATCGCGACGGGCGAGCGCAGCGCCGCGACGGACGTACGGAGGACCCACAGCGGTACGACGACGGCCGCGTCCCTCAGGAGCGAGGCGGCGCCCTCGTTGCCCAGCACGACGAGGGTGTGGTTCGCGAGGTTGAGGACGCGAACGCGGCGGCGGCGGCGGGCGGACGCTCCGGCCCGCGCGTGGTGGCCGACCGCCGTCGGCTCGTAACGTGCCGTCCAACCACGCTGGCGCGCACGCAGGTCGAGGTCGACGTCATCGAAGTACGCGACAAGGTCCTCCGTCAGGTACTCACGCCCGTGTCCGCGCCCGCGCGCGACGTCCTCCAGCATGGCGCGTCGGTGCAGCACCAGCGCACCCGAGGCGCCGAAGACCTCACCCGGGGTGTCGTGACGCCCGTCATCCGGCTCACCCGAACCCCGGTTGAGCAGAAGGCGCGGTCGCGTCAGCACGTGCCCGGTCGTGTCGATCGTCGCCGGCGCGCCGAGGCGCAGGACCTTGGGCTGCACGCTGCCACAGGTCGGATCGTCCGCGAGGACACGCATCATGATGGTGAGCGCATCCGGTTCGAC
>JAURQY010000113.1 GCA_030835875.1 Nitriliruptorales bacterium
GACGAGCACCTCACCCGGCCCGGGGGTGGGCGATGCGACGTCGGCGACCTCGAGGACCTCCGGACCACCTGCCGTGCTGAAGCGGACCGCGCGCATGATCGACCTCCCCGTCGTCGACGCCGCTCGACGGTACCGGTGCCGATTCGCGCGATCGCGTGCTGCATCGCTACGGTGACGGCATGGACACCACGACACTCCTCCAGACGCTCGCGTTCGACCCGACCGCGGGGACGGTGATCCGAACCCCTCCCGGTACGGGCTACGGCTACTGGGTCGGCGGTCACAAGGTCAGCTTCGACCCCGCCTCCGGACTCTTCGTGCTGTTCGCGCGCTCCCGCACTCCGCTCGAGCACGGTCGCGGCGGCACCTGCGAGATCGCGGTCAGCGAGGACGGCATCACCTTCGACACCGTCTGGACCGCGACGAAGGAGCAGCTCGCGGCGTCCTCCATCGAGGTCGGCCACGTCGTGCCCGACGGTTCTGGCGGGTGGCGCTTCTACGTCTCCTACGAGCGGCCCGCGCAGCGCGACTGGCGCATCGACGTGCTCGAGGCGCCCCACCCTGAGGCCTTCGACGCCCAGCACCGGCGCACCGTCCTGCAGCCTCAGCAGTTCGGCCTGTCCTTCATCAAGGATCCGTGGGTCATCGAGCGCGAACCGGGGGTCGTCGACCTCTTCGCCGCCGTGCCCGCACGTCGTGGTCCGCGTGTCGCCGGTGACATCGTGACGATCGCGGACGACGACGCGACGGTCGTGACGACGTCCACGGACGGTCGCATCTTCCGCGAGCTGACCTACGTGTTCGAGGGCACCGGCGACGACTCGTGGCACGGTCATCGCGGGCGCCTCGACTCACTGTTCCCCACGAAGGACGGCGCGGGGTGGGTCGGATTCCATTCCGGTGGCCGGACGATGTACGACAACTACGAGGAGCCGCCCGGTGTCGTCGTCTCCGACGACGCGCGCTCGTTCACGCGGGTCACACCAGACGCGCCCTTCGTCATGTCACCGCACGGGTGCGTGCGCTACCTCTGGGGCGTCCCGGTCGGCGACGACCTCCACATCTACTACGAGTACACGCGCGAGGACCGTTCGCACGACCTGCGCGTGAGCGTGGTCCCGCGCCCCTGAGGCGAGGCCGCGCCGTCAGTCGGTGACGAGCAGTCCCTCGAGCGCGGCCCACACGACCTGCTCCCACTTCTCGTCGGTCACCGCACGGTCGTCGAGGTCGTCGAGAGCCCGTCCGAGCGAGTAGGCCTCGACGAAGAGCGCGACGGCGCGGGCGTCGAGGTCGCTGCGGAAGAACCCGCGCGCCTGTCCCTGCGCGACGTGCGCCTGGAACTCGTCGGTCAGGCGCGTCTGCAGCCGCCGGATCTCCTCCTCGAGTGCGGGGCGGCCGACGGTGGAGCCGAGCACCGCGACGCGTGCCCAGCGCTCGGCCACGCGCAGCTCCGACGATGCGAGCAGGGTCATGCTGCGGATCGCGCGACGGAACGCCTCGCGGTCAGCCGCGCGCTGGACGATCTTGGACAGCGCCGCAATCTCAGCCTCCGCGAACCGAGCGAAGCGCCGCACCTGCCCAGCGACGATGAGACCGTCGCGGTCGTGGAAGTGGTGGTAGATCGACCCGACGGAGACGCCGGAACTGTCGCGCACGGTGTCGACACGCACCGCCGCCTCACCGCCACGCTCGAGCAGCTCCACGACGACATCGAGGACCCGTTCCCGAGCGCTCCGCGTGCGCGGCAGCAGACCGTCGGCACGGGTCGGACCAGCGCCCGACCCGGCCCTTCCGGGGCTGCGCCGTGCGCCACCAGCAGCCACGGGACCCTCCTCGGCGTGCGACTATCGCTGCCTGCGACGCTATCGGAGACCCATCTGCGTGACGGGCTGGATGGCACGGTCCGGACCGCGTGCCAGCACCCGGCGCTAGCGTGAGGGCGCTCCTTGACCGCGGTCGGTGGCGCGCCGGAGCCCTCGGACCGAACGCAGTGGACCGATTCGCAGGAGTTCATGATGAGCAGCGAGTTCGACCTCTCGGGCGTCCACGTCGCCCTCACCACCCCCTTCGATCCCGAGACCGCCGTCGTCGACCATGCGGCGCTCGCGGCGCACGCGACGTGGCTGCTCGACAACGGCATCGATGGCCTCGTCGCCTGCAGCCCGCTCGGCGAGTACCCGTCGCTCGACCGTGACGAGCGACGCGAGGTCGTCGAGACCGTCGCGCGCGTCACCGCGGGCCGAGCGAAGCTGATCGTCGGCGTGTCCGCGCCGAACTTCCGCATCGCCGGCGACCACACCGCGCATGCGGCGTCGCTCGGTGCGGACGCCGTCATGCTGCTCCCCCCGACGAACCACGCCCCGACGTCGACCGAGCTGATCGACCACTACCGCTCCGTCGCGCAGTACGACGTCCCGGTCGTCGTCGTCAACGACCCGGCCTCGACCCACATCGACCTCACGCCCGACATCGTCGAGGAGCTGGGTCGGCTCGACGGGATCGCCGCGGTCGTGGAGGCCTCGGGTGACGTCCGCCGACTCCTGGCGATCGCCGAACGTGCAGCGGACCTACAGCTCCTGTGCGGCACCGACGACCTGGCGCTCGAGTCCGCCCTGATGGGTGGGATCGGCTGGATCGGCGGGTTCACCGGCGTCCTCCCGATCGAGACCCGCGCCCTGTTCCAGCTCGGCAGATCCGGTCAGGTCGAGCGAGGGCTGACCACGTACCGCCAGATGCTGCCGCTGCTGCGCTGGAGCTCACGGACGCGCTCCGTCGAGGCCGTCAAGTGCGCCCTCGATCACCTCGACCTGCCCGGCGGTGGACCACCGCGCCCACCGCGTCGCGTCGTCGACGAGATCGAGCGGGAGATCATCGGTCACCAGCTCGAACGCGCGCGCGCCGCCACTGCATGACGGAGCCCTGATCGTCGACTTCGGCGGGTCCGCGCTCCTCAGCCGTCCTGCATCGCACGACGCAGCGCGTCGCGCGTGACCGCGTCGGCGCGCGACGGCGGGCCGGACGCGTGCCACGACACGGCACCGGTCCGGTCGACGACGAGCGCCTCCACCTCCTCGCCGGACGCACCCCGCGCCCCGCTCCGCGCGAGGCCGCAGGCGCGGCGGTGCGCCGCCGGCGACCCGTAGGCAGTCAGCGTGCGTGCGAGCACGTCCGGATCGGCGATGCCCTGCGCCATCCCACCGTCGATGAGCCGGCGCACCGGGAGCCAACGCGCCGAGAGGAACGGCACCTCGACGACCGCGGTGGACATCGGGAGCTCATGCCCGCGCGGTGTGGGCGGCACGCCGACCGCCACGGCCAGCTCGATCCACGCGTCGACGTCGCGCTGGTGGCGCTGACGGTAGGCGAGCACGACGAGCGTGCGCTCCCCCGGGAGCTCCGCAGGAAGATGACGTGCCGTGCCGTCGAGCGCACGGGTGCGCAGCGAGGCGAACCGGAGCGAGCGCGCGTCCGGCCCGCTCACGGGTCAGTCGTCCGTGGCGAGCGGCAGCGTCGACGGCTCGGACGTCGCGAGCGGCGGTGCGGCGAGCGGGGGCGGCGTCGTCGGCATCGTGTCGAGCTCCGCGAGGTCTGAGAGCCGTGCGTCGTCAGGGACGGCGGCGAGCTGCTCGACCTTGCGCGCCGACGGCAGGAGGCGCCGCTCGAACGATCCGACGGCGCTGTTGAACGCGCTCACGCTGCTCGTCAGATGCTTGCCGAGCTTGCCGAGGTGGTCGACGAACGTGCCGAGCCGCTTATGGAGCTCCAGCACCTCACCGACGATCCGCTCGGCGTTCTCCGCGAGGTTCTGCTGGCGCCACGACGCCGACACGTTGGTGAGCATCATCGCGAGCGACGTCGGACCGGTGACCGCGACCCGCAGCGCGAGCGCCCGGCTCAGCAGTTCAGGGTCGGCATCGAGCGCCGCGGCGAGCGCCGCCTCGTTCGGGACGAACAGCACGATCATCCCGATGGACGCGCCGTCGTCGAGGTAGCCGCGGTCCGCGATCGCCTTCACGTGCGCCATCAGGTCCTTGGCGTGCTGCGCGAGATGCTCCTTCTGGTCCTCGCGACGGTCGTGCTCGACGGCGCGGAGGAACGCCGCCATCGGCGCCTTCGCGTCGACGTACAGCACCTTCCCGTCGGTCAGGTGGACGGTCAGGTCCGGACGACCCGACCCGTCACCGACCTGCTGGACCTGCGTCTCGTACGACACGTGCTCCTTGAGGCCGACGAGCTCGACGATCCGCTGCAGCTGCAGCTCACCCCACTGGCCGCGCACCTGGTTCGAGCGCATCGCACGGTCGAGCTGCCCCGTCGCGGTCTGCAGCGCCTCGAGCGTCGTCGCGGTCGCGGTGACCTGCTCGTGCAGGCGGCCGTACGCGTCGGCACGCGCCTGCTCGAGCGCACGCACCTGGGTGTCGAGCTTCTCGACGCCCTTCGCGAGCGGCTCGACGAGCTGACGCAGCGTCTCCTGCGCGGCACGGGACTGGGCCTCGGTGGCCTCCTGCTGGGTGCGCAGCCTCTCCTCGGTGGCGCTGCGCAGCTGCTCGGTGAGCTGCATGCCCGACGTGCCGAGCGCCTCGGCGACCGCGCCGCGCGTCAGCTCGTCGAGCACGGGACGCAGCGACTCCGGCGTCAGCGGCGGCTGCTCCGACGTCGGGGTCCGGTCACGTCGCGCGAGTGCGAGCCCGGCGATGAGGCCGCCGGCGCCGAGGGCGACGCCGAGCACGAGCAGGATGAGGAGGGTCGAGGTGTCCATGTCAGGAGCCTACGAGCC
>JAURQY010000114.1 GCA_030835875.1 Nitriliruptorales bacterium
CCGCAACGTGCTCGAGTCGCCCTCCTGGTACACGGCGTACACGCCCTACCAGCCGGAGGTCAGCCAGGGCCGCCTCGAGGCACTGATCACGTTCCAGACGATGGTGGCGGACCTCACCGGGCTGCCGATCGCCAATGCGTCGCTGCTCGACGAGTCCACCGCGGTCGCCGAGGCCGTCACGCTCATGCGCCGCGCGGGTCGCGCGGCATCACCACGCGTCGTCATCGACGCGGAGGTGCTCCCGCAGACGCTCGCGGTGCTGCGCACACGCTGCGCACCGCTCGGCATCGAGCTCGACGTCGCCGACCTGTCGGGCGGGCTCCCCGACGGCGAGCTGTTCGGACTGGTCGTGCAGTCCCCCGGACGCTCCGGCGTCGTGCGCGACCTCGCACCGGTCATCGCGGACGTGAAGGCGCGCGGCGCGCTCGTCACCGTCGCCGCGGACCTGCTCGCGCTCACCGTCCTCACCTCCCCCGGCACGTGGGGCGCGGACATCGCGGTCGGGTCGAGCCAGCGCTTCGGCGTGCCGCTCTTCGCCGGCGGTCCGCACGCCGCGTTCATGGCGGTGCGCGAGGGGCTCGAGCGCTCGCTGCCCGGCCGGCTCGTCGGCGTCAGCGTCGACGCGGACGGCGCACCCGCCTACCGCCTCGCGCTGCAGACCCGCGAGCAGCACATCCGGCGTGAGAAGGCGACGTCGAACATCTGCACGGCGCAGGTCCTGCTCGCCGTCGTCGCCGGCATGTATGCCGTCTGGCACGGGCCTGACGGCCTGCGTGCGATCGCACTGCACGCGCACCGCCAGGCGCGGCGCCTCGCGGCCGCACTCGCGGCGCACGGTGTCACGCCCGTGCACGCTGCCTTCCTCGACACGGTGACCCTCGCTGTCCCCGGGCGAGCCGACGCGGTGCTCGCTGCGGCGGCGGATGCGGGTGTCGACCTCGGCACGGTCGACGCGGACCACGTGCGTGTCGCCTGCGACGAGACGACGACCGACGCGCACCTCGCCGTCGTGCTCACCGCCTTCGGGGTCGCCGACCCGGTGGCGGCGCTCGCGCGAGCGGACGCGGAGGTCACGGGCGAATTCGCCCCATCGCTGCCGGCGACGGTCGTGCGCGACGACGCCTACCTCACCCACCCTGTGTTCCACCAGCACCGGACCGAGACGTCGATGCTGCGCTTCCTGCGCCGGCTCGCCGACGCCGACTACGCGCTCGACCGCGGCATGATCCCGCTCGGGTCGTGCACGATGAAGCTGAACGCGACGACGGAGATGGAGCCGGTCAGCTGGCCGGAGTTCGCCGACGTCCACCCGTTCGCGCCGGCGGCGCGCCAGCAGGGCACGATGGCGATCGTCGCCGACCTCGAGCGCTGGCTCGCCGAGGTCACCGGCTACGCGGCCGTGTCGCTGCAGCCCAACGCCGGCTCCCAGGGCGAGTTCGCGGGGCTCCTCGCGATCGCCGCCTGGCACCGCTCGCGTGGCGACACCGAGCGTGACGTGTGCCTGATCCCGTCGAGCGCGCACGGCACCAACGCGGCGAGCGCGGTGATGGCCGGCATGCGCGTCGCGGTCGTCGGCGCGACCGACGACGGGACGGTGGACCTCGACGACCTCCGCCGGCAGCTCGCCGCCCACGAGGGTCGCATCGCAGCGATCATGGTCACCTACCCGTCGACGCACGGCGTGTTCGAGGCGGGCATCTCCGAGGTGTGCCGGCTCGTGCACGAGGCCGGCGGACAGGTCTACGTCGACGGTGCGAACCTCAACGCGCTGCTCGGTGTCGCCCCTCCCGGCGGGTTCGGCGCCGACGTGTCGCACCTGAACCTGCACAAGACGTTCTGCATCCCGCACGGCGGTGGTGGTCCGGGCGTCGGCCCCGTCGCGGTCGCCGAGCATCTCGCGCCGTTCCTGCCGACCCACCCCGCGCACCCCGACCCGGCGCGTCGCGAGGGCCCGGTCGGGCCCGTGTCGGCCGCGCCGCTCGGCTCGGCGGGGATCCTGCAGATCCCGTGGGTGTACGTGCGACTGATGGGCGGCGCGGGGCTCACGCACGCCACGCAGGTCGCGATCCTCGCCGCGAACCACGTGGCGCGCCGACTCGACAGCGCCTTCCCCGTCCTCTACACGGGCGAGGGCGGTCTCGTCGCGCACGAGTGCATCATCGACGTCCGCCCCGTCGCCGCCGCCACCGGCATCACCGCCGAGGACGTCGCGAAGCGGCTCATCGACCACGGCTTCCACGCGCCGACGCTGAGCTTCCCCGTCGCCGGCACGCTGATGATCGAGCCGACCGAGTCGGAGGACCTCGCCGAGATCGAACGCTTCTGCACGGCGATGCTCGCCATCCGCGACGAAATCGCCCGCGTCGAGTCCGGTGAGTGGCCACGCGACGACAACCCGCTCGTCAACGCGCCGCACACGGCGGAGATGCTGACACGCGACTGGACCCACCCCTACCCGCGCGACCTCGCCGTCTTCCCGTCGGCGCACACGCGCCGTGCGAAGTACTGGCCGCCGGTGCGACGCATCGACGGCGCACGGGGCGACCGCAACCTGTCGTGCTCGTGCCCGCCGCTCGAGGCGTTCGACCTCGCGGCCGCACCGTGAGCGCGGTGCGGACCGTCCCGCTCGACGCGGTCCACCGGGAGCTCGGCGCGACGATGGTGCCGTTCGCCGGCTGGGAGATGCCGGTGCGCTACGCGAGCGACCTCGCCGAGCATCACGCGGTGCGCGAGGCGGCAGGCCTGTTCGACGTGAGCCACATGGGCCGCGTCGAGCTGACGGGTCCGGACGCGGCCGCGGTGCTCGGCGGGCTGCTCGTGAGCCGCGTGCACGACCTCGACGACGGCCGCGCCCGCTACACGATGATCTGCGACGAGGCGGGCGGGGTCATCGACGACCTGATCGTCACGCGCATCGGCGCGACGTGGCTGCTCGTCGTCAACGCGTCCAACACCGACGCGGTCCTCGGCGTGCTGCGTGCAGCCGTCGCGGGCCGTGACGTCACCCTCGTGCACCGGTCGGACCACGTGCTCATCGCCCTGCAGGGACCGCACGCGGCCGACGTGCTCGCCGCCGCGACCGCGGACGACCGTGCCGCGGGCGCTGCGGACGCGACCGTGCTGCGACCGTTCCGTTCCGTCGCAACCGAGGTGACCGGCGCTGCCGCCGTCGTGTCCCGCACGGGCTACACCGGCGAGGACGGGTTCGAGATCGCGTGCGACACCGCGGAGGACGGACACCGCGTATGGGACGCGCTGCTCGACGCCGGCGGGGCGCACGGGCTGCTCCCCTGCGGGCTCGCCGCGCGCGACTCGCTGCGGCTCGAGGCCGGGCTGCCGCTCCACGGCCACGAGCTCGGCCCGGACCTCGGACCGTTCGCGACCGGGTTCGGCCGCATCGTCCACCTCGACGAGGGCCGCGGCTTCCCAGGGCGGTCGGTGCTCGAACGGCATGCCGCCACGGGACCGGAGCGGGTCGTCGTCGGGCTCGTCGCGGAGGGCCGGCGCGCGCCCCGCGCGGGCTACCCGGTGCTCGAAGGGACGCGGCAGGTCGGGAGCGTGACGTCCGGGGCGCCGTCGCCGACCCTCGGTGCACCCATCGCGCTCGCCGCCATCGACCCGGCATCCGCGGCCGAGGGCACGGCGCTCACGATCGACGTGCGCGGCACCCCGGCCCCGGCCCGTGTCGTCGCCCTACCCTTCGTCCCACCCGCGGCGCGCCGCGCCGGCTGACCGGCCGACCGACCGGAC
>JAURQY010000115.1 GCA_030835875.1 Nitriliruptorales bacterium
CACGTCTCCTGCTCCGCGTCGCGCATCAAGGTCGCCCGGCTCGCGGCCGCTCAGGCGGCCCTGCAGACGGCCACGTAACTGGCGCGCCGCCCCGCCCGTCATCCACAGGTCCAGGATCGCCCCTGACGGCGTCAGCACCCGGGCCTAAGGTCCGGTTGTGGTCAGGCACAGGGGTCCGGTACGGTTCCGGAGTCCCACCCGCCCGAGTCGCGCCGCTGAGGCCCGCACGAAGGCGACGAGCACCCGCTCGCGGGTGTACGGGGACAGCACCCCTGCTTCGGACGAGATGCCGTCGTGCGCTCGCACGACGGGCCGGCCGGGGCCCCGCCGACAGGCGAGACCGGAGGAGGTGCGGCATGCGCCGCTACGAGATGATGCTCATCGTGACCGACACGATCGAGGAGGACGCTGCCCAGGCGGTCGTCGAACGCGCCAAGAAGGCGCTCGCCGACCAGGGTGGCTCCGTCCTCGACGAGGCCTGGTGGGGCAAGCGTGCCCTCGCCTACGAGATCGACAAGCGCGACCACGGCTTCTACGCCGTGCTCGACGTCGAGGCGACCTCGGAGGCCGTGGCTGAGGTCGAGCGCCAGCTCAAGATCCTCGACGACGTCGTCCGCTTCAAGACCGTCCGCCCGGATGTCCGCATCCGCGCGAACCGCTGAGGCGCACCGACCGGTCCCGCGTACCCGCCCCGGGCGACCCGACCACGTCACCCGCCGCGTCGACATCGAGGAGCACCGCATGGCATTCGAGTCCAACTACGTCACGTTCATCGGCAACCTGACCGACGACCCCGAGCTGCGCTACACGCAGGGCGGCACGCCGGTCGCGACGATCCGTCTGGCCTCCAACCGTCGCTGGAACGACCGCGACGGGCAGCAGCAGGAGGAGACGACCTACCTCAACGTCACCTGCTGGCGTGACATGGCCGAGAACGTCGCCGAGACGCTGCACAAGGGCGACCGCGCGATCGCGATCGGCCGCCTCAAGGTCCGCAGCTACGAGAACCGCGAGGGCCAGACCGTCTGGACGACCGAGATCGAGGCCGACGAGATCGCGCCGAGCCTGCGCTGGGCCCGCGCCAACGTCAACCGCACCGGCGGTGGCGGCGGTGGTGGCGGCTTCAGCGGTGGCGGCTCGTCCGCCCCGCCGGCCGCACCCCTGCCGCCCGAGGACGTCCCGTTCTGATCCACCCCACCTGACCACCTGACCACTCGTCGCCGGTGACCCGCCGGCCGTGCGATCCACGAGGAGCACGTCCATGCCGAGCAAGCCGAAGCCGAAGTCGAAGGCCTCCGACCGCAAGCCGCGGAAGGAGAAGCCGTGCCCGATCTGCTCACGCGGCATCGAGTACATCGACTACAAGGATCTGTCCCTGCTCAAGCCGTTCCTGAACGAGCGGGCGAAGATCAAGGCGCGCCGCACCAGCGGGGCCTGCGCCGCCTGCCAGAAGCATCTCGCCGCGGCCGTCAAGAACGCGCGCGAGATGGCGCTCATCCCCTACTCGGCGCGCTGAGGAGACCGGACATGAGGCTGATCCTCACCGACGAGGTCGAGAACCTCGGGCTCGCCGGCGACGGCGTGGACGTCGCGGACGGGTACGGGCGCAACTTCCTTCTGCCCCGTGGGCTCGCGATCATGGCGACCAAGGGTGCGATGAAGGAGGCGGCGGCCCTGACGCGTGCCCGCAAGGCGCGCGAGGCGAAGACGCTCGACGGCGCGCTCGCGGCGAAGGCCGCGCTCGAGTCGCGGACGCTGCGCATCGAGGCGCGGGTCGACGACCGCGGCCGGCTGTACGGCTCGGTCACCGCGGCGGACGTGCACCGCGTCCTCAAGGAGCGTGGTCACGAGGTCGACCGGCGCAGGATCGACCTGAAGGGTGGCATCAAGCAGGTCGGCGTCTACCCGGTGCCGGTCCGCGTCCACCCGCAGGTCACCGCGCAGGTCAGCGTCGAGGTCATCGACAGCGAGGGTGACGAGCGTGCCGCGGAGGCTGCTCGCATCGCCGAGGAGCGTGCCATCGCGGACGCCGCGCTCGAGGCCGCCGCGAAGCTCGAGGGTGCCGACGCGGCACCTGCGGGCGACGCGACCGGTGCCGCCGAGGCGCCGGCTGCGGACGTCACGGCCGAGGCGTAGGGTCCGAGGCAGGTCCGAGGCGCAGGCCGAGCGGGGCGACGGAGCGGGGGGTTCACGGGGCATGAGCGACGCACCACCGATCGCGCCCCCGCACGGCCTCCCTGACGACCGTCCTGCGGCGTCGTCCGGCGCGTCGAACGGCGCGATGAACGGGGCGTCGCGTGGTCCCGACCGGGTCCCACCGCACTCGCTCGAGGCGGAGGTGTCCGTCCTCGGCTCGTGTCTGATCTCGAAGGACGCGGTCGCCGTCGCGCTCGAGGTCCTCAAGCCCGACGACTTCTACCGCAACGCCCATCGCGTCGTCTTCGAGGCGGTGCAGGCGCTCGGCACGGCGAGCGAACCGGTCGATGCAGTCACGGTCACCGAGTGGCTCGCCCGGCACGGTCGGCTCGACGAGGTCGGCGGGGCGGCCGCGCTGTACGACCTCACCGACCAGGTGCCGACGGCGGCGAACGCGTCCTACTACGCGCGCATCGTCCGTGACCGCTCGCTGCTGCGTCGGCTCATCGAGGCGGGCGGTCGCGTCACGCAGCTCGGCTACGAGCCGACCGACGATGCGCTCCAGGCCGTCGACCGCGCGGAGACGATCGTCTACGAGCTCTCGCAGGCCGGGGGCTCGGGTGAGCTCCAGCCGCTCAACACGCTGCTCGCCGAGTCGTTCGAGAACCTCGAGCGGCTGTCGAGGGAGCACAGCGAGGTCACGGGCCTCGCGACCGGCTTCGACGATCTCGACCGGCTGACCGCGGGGCTCCAGCGTCAGAACCTCGTCATCGTCGCGGCGCGACCGTCGATGGGGAAGTCCGGGCTCGCGCTCGGGATCGCCGAGTACGTCGCGATCGACACGCGCAAGCCGGTGCTGCTCTTCAGCCTGGAGATGTCCCGCACCGAGATCGTGAACCGCATGCTCAGCTCGCAGGCGCGCATCGACTCGGGGCGGCTTCGCACCGGACGGCTCGACGACGCGCACTGGCGCGCGCTCGGCGATGCGCTGGGCCGCATGAACGACGCACCGCTCTACATCGACGACACGCCGTCGATCACGATGCTCGAGATCCGGGCGAAGGCGCGCCGGCTCAAGCAGCGCGTCGGGCTCGAGCTCATCGTCGTCGACTACCTGCAGCTCATGTCGTCCAACCGGCGGTCCGACAACCGTGTGCAGGAGGTCGCCGAGTTCTCGCGCGGGCTCAAGATGCTCGCGAAGGAGCTCGACGTCCCCGTCGTCGCGCTGTCGCAGCTGTCGCGTCAGCCGGAGTCGCGCACCGACAAGCGGCCCATGCTCTCCGACCTCCGGGAGAGCGGATCGATCGAGCAGGACGCCGACATCGTCGGCTTCATCTACCGCGACGAGGTGTACGACGCGGACTCGCCGGACAAGGGCACGGCCGAGCTGATCATCGCCAAGCACCGCAACGGCGCGGTCGGCAAGGTGCAGCTCGCGTTCCTCGCTCACTACGCCAAGTTCGCGAACCTCTCCCGCCGCCCTGCGAGCGCGAGCGGACCCGGCGCTCCGGCACCGAGCGGCTTGGACGGAGGTGGAGGGGCGAGCCCCGTCTGACGGCTCCCGCCGGTGGTGGCCGCTTCGCTACGGTGGGCGGACCGCCGGTGCGGGGCGCGCCGGACGACCTCCCGAGGGACGGCCATGCCGACCTGGCACACCGGCAGACTCCTGGTCGCCATGCCCGCTCTCGAGGATCCCGCGTTCGCTCGCGCGGTCGTGCTGCTCATCGATCACGACGAGGACGGTGCGCTCGGCGTCGTGATCAACCGTGCGTCCGAGGTCCCGGTGAGTGAGGCGACCGAGACGTTCATCGACCTGGTCCCCGCACCCGGTGTGCTGTTCGGTGGCGGTCCGGTCGAACCGGATGCACTCGTGGCGATCGGTCAGGCGCAGGAGGGCGCGGCGCGGACCGAGAGCACGTTCGTCGAGGGCCTGCGGCTCGTCGACCTGGACCAGGACCCGCTGCTCGCCGGTGCGGAGCTGACGCAGGTGCGCCTGTTCGCCGGCTACGCGGGTTGGGGTCCGGGACAGCTCGAGCACGAGCTGTGGCACCACGCCTGGGTGGTCGTGGACAGCGAACCCGGCGACGTGTTCACGTCACGCCCGGAGACCCTGTGGCGTGACGTCCTCGCGCGCCAGCGGGGAAGCCTGCAGCTCCTCGCGGACTTCCCGGCCGACGCGCGGGTCAACTGAACCCGATCAGCGCTCGCAGAGGAACGGGGGCAGCCCGTCCTCGCCGTGGTAGGCGAGGCGCCGACCCTCGACCTCGAGCGTGAGCAGGTAGCCATCGACGAGCGCCTGCGTGGAGAGCATGTCGTCGTCGGGGCAGCCGAGCGACCCGTCCGCCCACACGACGTCGAGTGCACCCGCGACGGCGACCTCGGCCTCGGGGACCCCGAAGCGCTCGGCGGCGTCGGCGATCGCCGACTGCACCTCGTCATCGAGTGCATCCAGGGAGATGAACGACGCCTCGGTCGCGCCCTCCGGTGGTGTGGCACCTGTCGTGCCGCTGTCTCCCCCCGCGGCGTCGCTCCCCGTGCCACCGCAGGCGCTCAGCACGAGCGCGCATCCGACAGCCAGCAGCGTCCTCCGCGACCGCGTCGTCACGCGCCACCCGAGTCGGCGACGCCGCGCAGTGCGGCACCGAGCCCCGCGACGGCCTTCGCCGCGGTGCGGCGGAAGCCGACGGCCATGAGTGGTTCGAG
>JAURQY010000012.1 GCA_030835875.1 Nitriliruptorales bacterium
GACCCGCTGTCGAGCCCGAACTCGAGCCGGATCGCGGGGAACGCGGGCAGCAGCAGGTCGATACCGAGGGCCGAGAGCGCCATCGTCAACGCCAGGAAGACGATCAGCTCCCTGCCCTGCATCGCAGCAAGGCCGGTGGAGGATCGGGGTCGCAGGGGGAGCGCTCCGCGAGATGGGATCGCAGCACCCTACTCCTCGGGCGGTCGCTCCTCGCGCAGCACGTCGAGGAAGGCCTCGCCGTACCGCTCGAGCTTCACGCGACCGATGCCGGGCACGCGGAGCAGGCCCGCCGCGTCACGAGGGACGTCCCTCGCCATCGTCGCGAGCGCCGCGTCGTCGAGGACGACGAACGCCGGCACGCCCTGCTCCTGGGCGAGCAGGCGTCGGACCTCGCGCAGCCGCTCGAAGCGGGCCCGCTGCGTCGCATCGAGCGCGTCGGCAGGGCGTGTCCCGCCCCGTGCCGCAGCACCGCGTGCGCGACCGTCGGCCGCGCGGACCGACGGTGTCGCACGTCGTCCCAGCGAGAGCGTGCCCTCACCCCGCATCAGCGTGACACCCGACTCGGTGAGCCGGAGTCCGTCGTGCTCGGTGGTCGCGAGCTCGCCCCGCGCGATCAGCTGGCGGAGCACCGCCTTCCACGTCGCCTCGTCGGTCGCCCGTCCGATCCCGAAGGTCGAGACCTCATCGTGTCCGTTCCGGTGGATCCGCTCGTCGTCGCGCCCGAGGAGGACCGCGATCACATAGCCGGTGCCGAAGCGCTGCCCGGTCCGGTAGACGCAGGACAGTGCCATCCGCGCCTCCTCGGTCGCATCGCGCGTCTCCTGCGGCTCGAGGCAGTTGTCGCAGTTGCCGCAGTCCTCGTCGCGCGGGTCGTCGAAGTGCGCGAGGAGCACGCGTCGCCGGCATCCCGTCGTCTCGCAGTAGCCGAGCAGCGACTCCAGCCGACGCAGCTCCAGGCGCTTGTGCTCCTCGTCGGCATCGGAACGGTCGACGAAGCGCCGCTGCTGCACCACGTCGGCGAGTCCGTAGCGCATCCATGCCTCGCTCGGCAGGCCGTCACGGCCGGCGCGCCCCGTCTCCTGGTAGTAGGCCTCGAGGCTGCTCGGCAGCGAGAGGTGGGCGACGAAGCGGACGTCCGGCTTGTCGATGCCCATGCCGAACGCGATGGTCGCGACGATCACGATCCCGTCCTCGCGGCGGAACCGCTGCTGGTTGGCGTCCCGGTCCTCCGCGGGCATGCCGGCGTGGTAGGGGAGCGCCGTGACCCCTCGGTCGCGCAGCCATGTCGTGACGTCCTCGACCATGCGACGGGACAGGCAGTACACGATGCCCGTCTCACCCGCATGACGCTCCTCGATGAAGCGCAGCAGCTGCTCGCGCGCGGAGCCGTCATCGAGCCCGACGAGGTAACGGATGTTCGGGCGGTCGAACCCGGTCACCACGTGCAGGGCGTCCGACCGGAGCAGACGGTCGGCGATCTCGGCGCGGGTGCGACGGTCCGCCGTCGCGGTCAGCGTGAGCCGCGGGACCCACGGGAAGCGCTCGCGCAGGAACGACAGCTCCAGGTATTCCGGACGGAAGTCATGGCCCCACTGGGAGACGCAGTGCGCCTCGTCGATGGCGAACAGGGCGGGCTCGACCTCGTCGAGCAGCGCACGGAACCGCGGCGTGACGAGCCGCTCCGGCGCGACGTAGAGCAGGTCCAGCTCGCCGGCGAGCAGCCGCTCCTCGACGGCGCGCTGCCCCTCGGGGGAGAGCGTCGAGTTGAGCGCCGCGGCGCTGACGCCACGCTCACGCAGGTCCTCCACCTGGTCGCGCATGAGCGCGATCAGCGGCGAGATCACGATCCCGGTGCCCTCGCGCGCGATGGACGGGACCTGGTAGCACAGCGACTTCCCGCTCCCGGTCGGCATGACGACCATGACGTCGCCGCCCCCCAGGACGTGGTCGACGACCTCGCCCTGGCTCGGTCGGAAGTCGGCGAAGCCGAAGACGTCACGAAGGACCCGCTCGGCGTCGCCCATCAGGACATGCCCGGACGGCGCGCGCGGAGCGCCTCGCTCCGCCGGCGTGGTCCGTCCGCGAGACGGGTCACGCCGCGCCAGAGCGGTGGTGCGATGTGACGGAGCACGACGAGGCCGCGGTACCAGCGCGGTGTCGTCACCTCCTCGGTGCGACGCGCGGCTGCCCGGGAGACCGCTCGGGCGACGACGTCCGGTCCGACGACGAGGCGTGCGACCGGCGTGCCGTCGGCCCACGACTGTGGGAACCCCTCGGTGTGGACGAAGCCGGGGTTGAGCTGGGTCACCGTGATGCCCCGGTCCCGCCAGGCGAGCCCGAGGGCCTCGCTGAACCCGACCATGCCGAACTTCGACGCCACGTAGGCGGCCGGTCCGAGGCCGAGCTTCCCGGCGACCGAGGCGACGTTGATCACCTGTGCCGGCGCGGAGGCGGCGAGCAGGTCCGCGAACGCGGCGCAGCAGCGCAGCGTGCCCGCGAGGTTGACGTCGAGCACGGCGAGCGCGGCATCGAGGTCCTCGCGGCGCTCGAGCGATCCGCCGCCGACCCCGGCGTTGCAGACGAGGAGGTGGCAGGCGCCGAGCTCGGCGTTCACCCGCGCAGCCAGCGCGTCGACGGATGCGGTCTCGCGCACGTCGACGACCGCCGGCACGACCCGTCCCGACATCACCGCGCGCGTCGCGCGCTCCGCGAGGTCCTCGAGCCGATCGATCCGGCGTGCCGCCGCGACGACCGTCCAACCCTCCGAGGCGAGCCGCAGGACCGTCGCCTCCCCGATGCCGCTGGATGCGCCGGTCACGACGGCGACGCGCCTCCGCCCGCTGGTGCTCACCCCTGCCCCTCCGTCCGTCCGGCCCGCGGGGGCAGCCCCGCACCCGTCGTCGCGTGGCACCCTAGGCGTGAGCCCCGACGTCGGCGTCCCGCCGACGCAGGATCCGGACGGAGCATCCATGTCCCGCAGGACCGCACTCCTCGGCGCCGTCGCCCTCGTCGCGCTCGTCGCTGCAGCGGCGCTCTGGTTCGTCGGTCGGGACTCGCCCGACGCGGTCGACATCGATCGCGCGGTCGCCGATGCGGCGGCAGCTGCCGCAGCCGACGGGGCGAGCGCACCCGACGCCGCGGACGCGCCGGCGGGGCCGATGGACGTCAGCGGCACGTGGACGGTCGACACCGAGTGGATCGCGTTCGATGCCGCCACGGGGGCCGGGACGTGGGTCGGCTACCGCATCGACGAGGAGCTGTCGGGCATCGGCGCGTTCACGGCGGTCGGTCGCTCACCCCGCGTCGAGGGGGAGGTCGTCGTCGACGACGGCCGCGTGGTCGAGGCTGCGATCCGCGCCGATCTGCAGGGGCTCGTGAGCGACAACGCGAACCGCGACGGACGTGTGCGGCCGCTCTTCGCCGACCGGCCCGTCGTCTTCGCCCTCACCGAGCCGGTCGCGTTCGGCGATGTGCCGCAGGAGGGGCAGCGCATCACGGCGACCGCACAGGGCCTGCTGCGCATCGGTGCGGTCGAGCGTTCGGTCAGCGTCGAGCTGTCCGCTGACGTGGCCGGGGAGCGGCTCGTCGTCACCGGATCGACGGTCGTCACGCTCGTGGACTTCGATGTCGTGGTCCCGAGCGCCCCCGTCGTCCTCGGCGTGTCGGACGACGCCACGGTCGAGCTCCAGCTCTACCTGCGCCGAGGCTGACCCGAGTGCCCGGGGACATCGCGGCCGTCCGGGCGCTGCGGCACTCGCTCGACGCCGTCGGCTTCCTCGTCGCGATCGTCGCCGTCATCGCTGTCGCCATGCTCCTGATCGGTGCGCTCCGGCGACGCGGTGGACGTGGCGGTCGGACGGTCGCCTCCGGACTCGCCGTCCTGGGCGCGTGCGTGGCGCTCGCCGGCATCGCCGAGCTCACGCTGTTCGGGACGCAGGGGCTCGGCGCAGGTCCGCGCCTCGAGCTCGACCCCGTCGTCGGCGCGCGCGGCTGGTCGGGTATCGCCTGGCGTCCCGTGATCGACAACGTCACGCTGTTCGTCCCGCTCGGGGCGATGCTCGCGGCGCTGTGGTGCCGTCGGTCGTGGCTCATCGTCCTCGCCGGCGCGACCATCGTCTCCCTCGGCGTCGAGGGTTTCCAGTGGGCGTTCCCGACCGGCCGGATCGCGAACAGCGCGGACGTGCTCGCGAACGCGGCCGGATCGCTGCTTGGCATCCTGCTTGCCCGGGTGCTCGGAGCCTGCCGGGA
Source organism: Nitriliruptorales bacterium (assembly GCA_030835875.1). GTDB lineage: Bacteria > Actinomycetota > Nitriliruptoria > Nitriliruptorales > Nitriliruptoraceae > CSBr16-57R1. The sequence goes on from JAURQY010000012.1 coordinate 4,249, forward strand.
CCGCTGACGGGCGCGGGGGATGGACGCGACGCCAGGGGACGTCGCGGGTCAGGCGCGTCGCAGCACGATCGCGGTGTCCGCGTCGAGCGCGCCGTCGAACGGCGTTCCCTCACGCGGTCCTGCGGACTGCGTGTCGATGGCGACCGTCCACCCACTCGCCCACCTGCGGTCGAGCACCGCGCCCCGGCCCGCCATCTCAGCGAGCGTGACGAGTTCGTCGACGCCGTCGGTGCGCTGGACGGCGAGGACGCCGTCGGGGATCCCGTCCGCACCACCGAGGATCCGTTGCGCTCCACGCACGAGCGCGGGCTCGGCGTGCCGGAGCGCGAGGAGCCGTCGGTAGAGGTTCGCCGTCGACGCCGGATCCGCCTGCTGCGCGGCGACCGACCGCGTCGCTGCATCCGGCGGGAGCGGCAGCCATGCCGAGCTGGACCAACCAGCATCCGGGTCCTCGGTCCATGGCACGGGTGCGCGGCACCCGTCACGACCACCCGGGTCCACCACCCGGTCCGGTGGGACGATCGCGTCCTCGAGGCCGAGCTCGTCCCCCTGGAAGAGGCACGGAACGCCGCGCAGCGTCAGCTGCACGGTCGCGGCGACCCGTGCGCGCGCCTCGCTCCCGAGTCGCGTCGCGAGCCGCGGCCGGTCGTGGTTGCCCAGCGCCCATGACGGCCATGCGCCGGCCGGTTCGAACACGGACTCGACCTCCATGATGCGGCGGGCCCACTCGGCGGCGTCCCATGGGGCGCCGAGCAGGTGGAAGACGAACGACAGGTGCTGAGCGTCGTCGCCCACGTGCGCGAGGAGCACCTCGGGCTGCTCGAGGTACGACTCACCGACGATGATCGCGCCCCGCTCGTCGAGGACGCGCCGGATGGCCCGGAGGTGCTCCTTCGTGCTCGTGTGGTGGTGGAAGTCGCCGCGGCCGTCGAAGCGGTCGACGCCGGGGGGATCGTCGGGATAGCTGCGGTCCTGGCCGATCAGGTGCACGACGTCGGCGCGGAAGCCGCGCACGCCACGATCCATCCAGAAGCGCAGCACATCGAGCTGTGCCTCTCTCAGTGCGGGCGTGTCCCAGTTCACGTCCGGCTGCTCGGGCAGGAAGTGATGGAGGTAGTACTGACCGCTCCGCTCGTCCAGCGTCCATGCGGGAGCGTCGGCGAAGTGGCGCACCCAGTTGTTCGGCGGACCGCCGTCCGGTGCAGGGTCGCGCCAGACGTACCAGTCGCGGTGCAGGTCCTCGGTCGAGCTCCGTGCCGCCTCGAACCAGCGGTGCCGGTCCGACGTGTGATTCGGCACGAAGTCCAGCCACACCTGCAGGCCGCGTGCGTCCGCGTCGGCGACGAAGGCATCGAGGTCGTCGAGCGTGCCGAACACGGGGTCGATGTCGCAGTGGTCCGCGATGTCGTACCCGAAGTCAGCCATCGGCGAGCGGTATAGCGGCGACGACCACACGGCGTCGACGCCGAGCCACGCCAGATGATCGAGTCCCGCGCGCATCCCCGCGAGGTCGCCGACACCGTCCCCGTCGCCGTCCCGGAAGGAGCGCGGGTAGACCTGGTAGATGACCCCGCCGAACGGGGGACCGTCGTTCGTCATGATCCGACCTCCACGACCTCGAATCGTATGCCGGCGTCCTCGAGGCGCCGGCGGTAGGGGAGCCCGAGTCCGACGGCTGGCGTCACGACGCCGGTCACGTCGGGGCGCTCACCGCTCGCCAGCGTCAACGCCGCCTCGGCGAGCATCCTCGACGTCTCTCCGTAGCCGGGGTCGCCGCCGCGCACGCGTGCGACGACGTCCGCCGTCCGACGGCCGGCGCCGTCCCGCGCGGTGCCGACAGCGAGCACCGTGAAGCGTCCCTCGGCGCGGGTCGCGGCGTCCGGGCCCTCCCCGGGGGAGGGGAGGAGGCGTTCGAGCGCCGCGTGGCCGGGTCCGGTGCGTGCGGCGAGCATCGCGCCGCCGAGCACGACCCCGCCGGCGACGAGCGTCGACGTCCGCCGCACGTGCGCGTAGTGGCCGTAGGTGAAGCGGCGTCCGTACTCGGGCAGCGTGCGCGCCGAGCGCAGCACGATCGCCGGGTCCACCGTCGGCATCGGGACCGCCCAGCCACCGAGGCGCGCCGGGCGGTGCACGCCGACGTCGAGGGGCTGCACCGTCCGTCCCTGCGTCTCCTCCGTCGGGCGCGCACGCGACGGCATTGGCGTCGCGCCGGACACGGCGTCGAGCGCTGTCCTGGCTGTCCCCCCGCTCATCCGCCCGTGGGCACGCACGTAGCCGCGCATCTCGACGTCGGCGTCGTCGGGCAGCTGCGCGACCGCGAGCTGCACGACGAGGTCATGGGGCACCGAGTCGAAGCCGCAGCACACGACGATGGTCGCACCAGATGCGCGGGCGAGCGGGTCGATGTCGCGCTCGAGCGTGCGGACGAACGCCTCCTCGCCGGTGATGTCCGCGTAGTGGGTGCCGTGCTCCGCGCAGGCGCGGGCGACGTC
>JAURQY010000116.1 GCA_030835875.1 Nitriliruptorales bacterium
TCGACCATCCCTCCTCGTCGCTGCGGCTCAGCGCCGGCCTCGTCGGCACCGGCGACGACGTGCGGATGGAGCTCCGTGTTGACGGTGACGGCGCCCTGCCACCCGGACTCGTCCCGTCACGTCGCGCCGTCCGGCTCCGACGCACCGGCGCGCTCGCCGGACCACTCACCGTCCGCACGCGCCGCCCCGGCGACCGCATCCGGCTCGCCGGCGGGACACGCACGCTCGCCGACGTGATGGGAGAGGCCGGCGTGCCACGCGCCGTGCGCGACCTGCTGCCCGTCATCACCGACCGCGACGGGCGACCGCGCTGGGTCCCAGGACTCGCCGTCGACGTGACGGTGCACGATCCGAGCGCGTGACGGAGCACGACCGGGACGCGTGACCGGTGCGAGTAGTCTCGCGCCAGCGGCGCCTCCCGGACCGTCGCAGGGCGAGGGGCGTCATGTCGAGCACATCCGCGGACCGTGACGATCTCTGGATCCCGGAGCAGCTGCGCGACGACGTCGAGGAGATCCTGATCCCCGCCGACCGCATCGGGGCGCGACTCGACGAGCTCGCCGCTCAGGTCGACCGCGACTATGCGGGGCGCGACTCGGACCTGCTCCTCGTCGGTGTCCTGCGCGGCGCGGTGTTCACGCTCAGCGACCTCGCGCGCCGGCTCACCATCCCGTCGGCGATCGACTTCATGGCGTGCTCGTCGTACGGATCATCGACGACCTCGTCCGGTGTGGTCCGCATCCTCAAGGACCTCGACACCGAGATCGAGGGCCGCGACGTGCTGCTCGTCGAGGACATCGTCGACACCGGGCTCACGCTCGACTACCTGATCAAGAACCTGCGCTCGCGCCGGCCGGCGAGCGTCGAGGTGCTCGCGCTGCTGACCAAGCCGAGCCGCCGCGAGGTCGAGCTGCCGGTCCGCTACGTCGGCTTCGAGGTGCCCGACGTGTTCGTCGTCGGCTACGGGCTCGACTTCGCCGAGCGCTACCGCGGCATCCCGCACATCGTGAGCCTCAAGCCCGGTACCGGCGCCTGACCGCGGCTTCGGTCACCGAAGCGCCCCAGAGAGCGATCCAGGGCCGGTGGTAGCCTCGGACCTTCTGCACCCCGTCCTCCTCCCGGCCGCGTCTCGTGCGACACGCGCCGGGTGAGACCCCACCGTGCATCCCCCGAGGTCAGCTCGAGGTCAGCGATGAAGCCCGGCGCGAAGCTCCTGCGCGGCCCCCTGCCGTGGGTCGTGGGGGTCCTCATCGTGCTGTGGATCGCGAGCAGCGTGTTCCGCGCCGCGACCGCCCCCGAGGAGCTGACCTGGACCGAGTTCCAGCAGGTCGTGGAGCGTGGCGAGCTCGCCGACGCGAGCCTCGAGGCGACCACCGTCGGCAACCGCACCGACACGATCGAGGGTGTCCGTCGCGCCGGCGGTGAGGAGACCCCGTTCACCGTCCGCTACAGCCCGCAGATCAACGACGAGCAGCTGCGGGCCTGGATCGCGGCGGGCCGGATCGGTTCGGTGCAGTTCGACCCCGAGCAGCCGAGCCTCCTCTCGTCGCTGCTCGTCACCGTTGTCCCGTTCGTCCTCATCCTCGGCATCTTCTTCCTCCTCATCCAGAACATGCAGGGCGGTGGTGGCCGCGTCATGCAGTTCGGGCGCTCGAAGGCGAAGAAGGTCTCCAAGGACACCCCGAAGGTGACCTTCGAGGACGTCGCCGGTGCCGAGTCCGCCGTCGAGGAGCTGCGCGAGATCGTGCAGTTCCTCGCCGAGCCGCAGCGCTTCATCGCGATGGGCGCGAAGATCCCGCGCGGCGTGCTGCTCTACGGTCCGCCGGGGACGGGCAAGACGCTCATCGCACGCGCTGTCGCCGGAGAGGCGGGCGTCCCCTTCTTCACGATCTCCGGCTCCGACTTTGTCGAGATGTTCGTCGGCGTCGGTGCGTCCCGCGTGCGCGACCTCTTCCAGCAGGCGAAGCAGGAGGCGCCGGCGATCATCTTCATGGACGAGATCGACGCGGTCGGTCGTCACCGAGGCGCCGGCCTCGGCGGTGGCCACGACGAGCGCGAGCAGACGCTCAACCAGCTGCTCGTCGAGATGGACGGCTTCGACGCGCGCACGTCCGTCATCCTCATCGCGGCGACGAACCGTCCCGACATCCTCGACCCGGCCCTGCTGCGTCCGGGCCGCTTCGACCGCCAGATCGTCGTCGACCGCCCGGACCTCACGGGGCGGCGCGCGATCCTCGACGTGCACGCGAAGGGCAAGCCGCTCGCGGACGACGTCGACCTCGACGTCATCGCACGGCAGACGCCGGGCTTCACGGGCGCCGACCTCGCGAACCTGCTCAACGAGGCGGCGCTGCTCACCGCGCGCGAGGACGAGACGACGATCGACATGCACCGGCTCGAGGCGTCGATCATCCGCGTCGTCGCGGGCCCGGAGCGGCGCACGCGCCTGATGGACGCCGACGAGCGTCGCACCGTCGCCTACCACGAGGCGGGGCACGCGATCGTCGGCCACGCGCTCCCGAACGCAGACCCGGTCCACCGCATCACGATCATCCCGCGCGGTCAGGCGCTCGGCTACACGATGCAGCTGCCGACGCAGGACCGCTACCTCGTCCGCCGCGGGCAGCTCATCGACCGGCTCGCGGTGATGCTCGGCGGCCGCGTGGCCGAGGAGCTGCGTGTCGGCGACATCACGACGGGTGCGGGTGACGACATCAAGCGCGCGACCGAGACCGCGCGCGAGATGGTCACGCAGTACGGGATGAGCGACGCGCTCGGTCCCGTCGTGCTCGGTCAGAAGGACTCGCAGCCGTTCCTCGGCCGTGACCTCGGCCACCAGGCGGACTACTCGGCGCAGGTCGCGTTCCGCATCGACGAGGAGATCCGTGCACTGATCGACGAGGCGCACGACGAGGCGCTCGAGATCCTCGTCGAGAACGCGTCCGTGCTCGACGCGCTCGCGGAGAAGCTCCTCGAGGTCGAGACCGTCGAGGGCGACCTGCTCGCCGAGGTCTTCGCCCCGATCAGCAAGCGCCCGAACCGCGGGCATCCGGTCCCGGACCGCGCGGACCCCGCGGGCGTGGTCGCGTCGCTGCGTCGCCGTGCGGCGACGAACGGGCACGGACCGGCCCACGTCGCGCAGGCGGTCGACGGGACCAGCGCGTGAGCGAGGGGACCGAGCACGAGGACGCGTCGGCCGCGCGCGTCGAGCACGTGACCGGGGTCACCCCGGAGGGCGTGTTCGACCACGCGAAGATCGAGCAGGCAGTCCGCATGCTGCTCGAGGCGATCGGGGAGGACCCCGATCGGCCGGGCATCGCCGACACGCCGGCCCGCGTCGCGCGGGCCTACGACGAGATGTTCGCCGGTCTCCTCATCGATCCTGCCGACGTGATCTCGGTCACGTTCGACGAGGCTCACGACGAGATCGTCATGATGCGCGACATCCCGTTCCACTCGATGTGCGAGCACCACCTGGTGCCGTTCATGGGTGAGGCGCACGTCGCCTACCTGCCCGGCAAGGACGGACGCATCACGGGGCTGTCCAAGCTCGCGCGGCTCGTCGACGTGTGCGCGAAGCGGCCCGGCCTGCAGGAGCGCATGACGACGCAGATCGCGGACGCGCTCGAGCGCGCGCTCGAGCCGCGCGGCGTCCTCGTCGTCATCGAGGCCCGGCACCTCTGCATGGAGATGCGTGGTATCCGCAAGCCCGGCGCCTCCACGGTCACGTCGACGGTGCGTGGGATCTTCCGCGACAACGAGAAGACGCGCGCCGAGGCGATGGCGCTGCTGCGACGGTGACCTCCGACCTGCGGCACGCGACCGGGTCGCTGCCGACCTCGCGCCGCACCGTCGTCATGGGCGTGCTCAACGTCACGCCTGACTCGTTCAGCGACGGTGGACTCGCGATCGCGTCGGACGGGTCGTCCGAGCGGGCGGTCGGGCTCGGGCTGGCGCTCGCGACCGCGGGTGCCGACTGCGTCGATGTCGGCGGTGAGTCGACGCGACCCGGATCCGATCCCGTCCACGTCGACGTCGAGCTCGCGCGTGTCATCCCCGTCGTCGCCAGCCTCGCGGGGGAGGGCGTCATCGTGTCGGTCGACACGCGGCACGCGGCGGTCGCACGGGCTGCGCTCGACGCTGGCGCATCGATCGTGAACGACGTCGGTGCGCTCGCTCCCGATGAGGGGATGCTCGACGCGGTCGCGGCGGCGGGGGCCGCATACGTGATCATGCACCTGCGCGGCGAGCCGCGCACCATGCAGGACGACCCACGCTTCGACGACGTCGTCGCGGAGGTCGAGGCGGAGCTGCTGGCTGCACGGGATGCCGCGGTGGCGGGAGGTGTCGAGGCGGACCGGATCGCGCTCGACCCGGGCATCGGGTTCGGGAAGACGCTCGCCCACAACCTCGCGCTGCTGGCCGCGGTCCCACGGCTCGCCGGCCATGGGGCGCCGCTGCTGGTGGGCGCCTCGCGCAAGGCGTTCCTCGGACGCATCACGGGGGTCGCGACGCCGGCCGAGCGGCTGGCGGGTTCACTGGCGAGCGCGGTCCTTGCGGCGAGGGACGGTGCGCGCATCCTTCGCGTCCACGACGTCGCCGCGACCGTCGAGGCGCTCGCCGTGCAGGCCGCGATCGACGGGGGCGTGATCGACGCTGCCGCGACCGACGAGGAGGGACGGACATGACGACCGACCGCATCGAGCTGCGGGGCATCGCGGCCTTCGGCTTCCACGGCGTGCTCGCGCACGAGCAGGAGCTCGGGCAGACGTTCGTCGTCGACGCGACGCTCGAGCTCGACCTCTCGCGTGCCGGCGCGTCCGACGAACTCGCGGACACCGTCGACTACGGCGCGCTGTCCGACGATCTCGGTCGGGTGGTCAGTGAGGAGCGCTACGACCTGATCGAGCGCCTCGCGACCCGGCTCACCGAGGTCTGCCTCTCACGCCCGCAGGTCGACGCCGTCACGGTCACGGTCCACAAGCCGCACGCGCCCGTGCCGGTCACGCTCGCCGACGTCGCCGTCACGGTCCGCCGCGCACGGTGAGCGACGTGGTGCACGACCCCGTGCTGCTCGGCCTCGGCGCGAACGTGGGCGACGCGAGGACGCAGCTCGCCGCCGCCGTCGAGCTCATCGACGAGATCGACGGGGTCGAGGTGACCGACGTCTCGTCGGTGTACGCGACGCCGCCGTGGCCGCCGCCGGACGACCCGCGGCACGTCCCCCAGGCCGACTACCTCAACCTCGTGGTCCGTGCGCGCGCGAGCATCGGACCGGAGGCGCTGCTCGCGGCGACGCTCGAGCTCGAGCGGCTGCTCGGTCGCGACCGCGTGCGCGAACAGCGCTGGGGTCCGCGCCCGATGGACATCGATCTCCTCGTGCATGGCACCGAGGTGCGCGACGACGCGACGCTGACCGTGCCGCACCCGCGCATCACCGAGCGTGCGTTCGTCCTCGTTCCGCTGCTCGAGGTCTGGCCCGGCGGTGAGCTCCCCGCGCCGGCCGGTGCTCCGGCGGGGGCGTCGGGGGTGCGGGTCGCGGCCGCGCTCGCCGCGCTGTCCGCGGCCGGTCCAACAGAGGACATCCTGCTCGTCGGCCGGCTGGAGGAGGCGCCGAGCGCGCACCTCGCCCGACCGGACGGACCGGCGGCGCCACCTGCGGGCTTCCTGCGCCTGGGTCTCGAGGATGTGTCGCTCGAGCACGGGGCCGGCGCATGAGCGCGACGCGTGTCGGACTCGTCGGACCGGGGCGCCTCGGCACGCTCGTGGCGCATGCGCTCGGCGCGAGCGGTGCGACGCTCACGCGCGTCGCCGGTGGATCGGACGCCTCGCGCACACGGCTGCGCAGCGGTCTCGCCGGCGTGCGGGACGTGCCGCTCGAGGAGGTCGCGGAGGGCGTCGACCTCGTCGTGATCGCGACCCCGGACGGCGCGGTCGCTGACGTCGTCGACCGGCTCGTGCGCGCCGACGCGCTCGATGCGTCGCACGGTGTGGTCCACCTCGCCGGGGTCCACGGGACTGCACCGCTCCGCCGAGCTGGCCTCGCCGGTGCACGCATCGCTGCGCTCCACCCGGCGACCACGGTGCCCGCCGGGTCCCACGACCCGGCCCAGCTCCACGGTGTCGCCTGGGCCGTGACCGCAGCACCGTCGGATCGAGCCTGGGCGCACGCGATCGTCGCCGACCTCGGCGGCGATCCGTTCGACGTGCACGAGGATGCGCGGGTCCGCTACCACGCGGCGCTCGCGCTCGCGTCGAACGCGGTCGGCGCCGCGGTCGTCGCGGCCCGGCGGACCCTCCTCGCGTCCGGGGTGACCGCACCCGACCGGCTGCTCGCACCGATCGCGCGGGCGAGCGTCGACGCCGCGGCGGCCGGGGGAGCCGCAGCGCTCACCGGCCCGGTGGTCCGCGGGGACACGGCGACCGTCGCCGCGCACCTCGCCGCGCTCGGTGAGGACCTCCCGGAGGTGGCCGAGGCCTATCGGGCGCTGTCGCGCGCGATCCTCACGACCGTCCGCCCGGCGCTCCCAGGCGACGTCGCGACCGCGCTCGACGTGCTCCTCGCCGATCCCACGTCCGCCGGGTCCGACCGATGAGCGGGACGCTCCTGCGCTGCGACGACCGGCACGCCCTCGCCACCACGCTCGACCCGTCCCGCTCGGCCGGCGAGCAGATCGCGTTCGTGCCCACCATGGGTGCGCTCCATCACGGCCACATCGCGCTCGTCGAGCGTGCCGCGACCCTCGCACCGACCGTGGTCGCGAGCATCTTCGTGAACCCGACGCAGTTCGACGCGGCGGCCGACCTCGCCGCGTACCCGCGCACGCTCGATGCGGACCTCGCCCTGCTCGCCGACGCGGCCGCGCGGACGGGGGTACGGCTCGTCGCCTACGTCCCGAACGTCGCCGACGTCTACCCCGACGGTCCGGCGACGACGCTGCACGTCGGCGAGGTGACCGAGCACCTGTGCGGTGCGAGCCGGCCGGGTCACTTCGACGGCGTCGCGACCGTCGTCGATGCGCTCCTGCGTGCGGTCCGTCCGACGGTGCTCGTGATGGGACGCAAGGACCACCAGCAGCTCGTCGTCGTGCGGCGGCTCGTGGCCATGCAGGGGCATGACGTCGTGGTCGATGCGGCGCCGACGGTGCGCGACGACGACGGCGTCGCGGTGTCCAGCCGGAACCGTCTGCTCGACGACGCGGCGCGGGCGGCCGCGCGACGCATCCCGCGTGCGCTCGCCGCCGGCGTCGCGGTGGTCCGCGCGGCCCGCACCGATGGCGCACCGGTCGACCCGGAGGCGGTCCGGGACGCGGCGCACGCCGTGCTCGACGGCGAGGACCTCCGCATCGACTACCTCGAGACCGCCGACCCCGACCGCATCGTCCCTGTCGACGGGTCGCTCGCGTCGGACGGCCGGCTGCTCCTCGCCGTCGCCGTGCACGTCGCGTCGGCCCACCCGGACGCCCCACCGACCGTGCGGCTCATCGACAACGTGCTGCTCGGCGACGTCGAGGACGAGCAGCGGCTGCTGGACGCGGTCGGGGAGTAGGGTCCGCGTCGACCGTGACGACCGCGCGATGACCGCGGCGGCGACGACCACGAGGCGACCGTGTCCGACGCTCCCGAGCAGCACGACGCCGACGAGGCGTCGAAGCTCGACGAGATCATGGCCGTGCGCCGCGCGAAGGTCGCAGCGTTCCGGGCCGTCGGCGTCGACCCGCATCCGCCGCGCTTCCGTCCCACGCACACACTCCTCGAGGTCCGCGACGCGCATCACGGGCTCGCGCCCGAGACCGACACGGGCGAGACGGTCACGGTCGCGGGCCGGATCGTCGCGAGGCGTGAGCTCGGGCGCATCACCTTCCTCGTCCTGCGTGAGGACGGCGTCGACCTGCAGCTGTTCTGCCGGTCCGGCGGGCTCGACGACGCGTCGCGCGCGCTGATCGAGCAGCTCGATGTCGGCGACTGGGTCGGCGCGAGCGGCACGGTGATGACGACCCGTACCGGCGAGCTCTCCGTCGGGCCGAAGACGCTGACCCTCCTCGGCAAGAGCCTGCGTCCGCTGCCCGACAAGTGGCACGGGCTGACCGACACGGAGCAGCGATTCCGCCAGCGCGAGCTCGACCTCGTCGTCAACCTGGATGCGCGACGCGTGTTCGAGACGCGCAGCCGCATCGTCTCGGCGCTGCGGCGCACGCTGCAGGGCCGCGGCTTCGTCGAGGTCGAGACGCCGATGCTCCACCCGATCCCCGGTGGCGCGAGCGCGCGACCGTTCGTCACGCATCACAACACGCTCGACATGGAGCTGTACCTGCGCATCGCGCCGGAGCTCTACCTGAAGCGGCTCATCGCCGGCGGCATGCGGCGCGTGTTCGAGATCAACCGCAGCTTCCGCAACGAGGGGATGAGCCCGCGGCACAACCCCGAGTTCACGATGCTCGAGAGCTACTCGGCCTACGACGACTACACCGACATCATGGAGCTCACCGAGGCGCTCCTCGGTGCGGCGGCGGTGGCGGCGACCGGTTCGACCGAGCTCGAGCATCAGGGACGACCGGTCTCGCTCGCCGCACCGTTCCGGCGCGCGACGCTGCTCGATCTCGTGCGCGATGCGACCGGGCGCGCCGACCTCTCCTACGACACGCCGCGCGACCAGGTCGCCGCGCTGTGCGCGACGCACGGCGTCGCGACGGACGACGCGTGGGGCGTCGGGAAGCTCGTCGTCGCGCTCTACGAGGAGCTCGTCGAGCCGGTGCTGTGGGAACCGACGTTCGTCATCGACCATCCCGTCGAGGTGTCGCCGCTCGCTCGCGCGCACCGTGACGATCCGGCGGTGACGGAACGCTTCGAGCTGATCGTCACCGGCCGTGAGCTCGCGAACGCGTTCAGCGAGCTCGTCGACGCCGACGAGCAGCGACGGCGGTTCGAGGCGCAGGTCGCCGCGCGCCATGCCGGTGATGACGAGGCGATGCGTGTCGACGAGGCGTACCTGCGTGCGATGGAGCTCGGCATGCCGCCGACCGGCGGGCTCGGCATCGGCATCGACCGGCTCGTGATGCTCCTCGCGGACGTCGCGACCATCCGCGACGTCATCCTCTTCCCGACGCTCCGACCGGAGCGCACCGACGGCGACACGGGCACCGACGCCGACTGAGGCGCCCGCGACGGGTCGGGACCTGCGCGACGGGGACGCAGGTCCCGGCACCCGTCGGACGCGTGCGCGCGGTCCGCGGCCGGCACGGCGAACCACGGGTGGTCGCAGCCCCGAACCCCGTCCGAGCGCTTCCCGTCCCCCCTCCGCTCCGCCCTCTGCACCACGAGAGGGCCATCCCGGCCAGGAGCGGCCTGAGAGGGCTGGGTTACGCTCGTCGCCGACGAAGAGAAGGCTGCGCGATGTTCGAGCGGTTCACCGACAGGGCCCGACGGGTCGTGGTCCTCGCCCAGGAGGAGGCGAGGATGCTCAACCACAACTACATCGGCACCGAGCACATCCTCCTCGGCCTCATCCACGAGGGTGAGGGCGTCGCCGCGAAGGCGCTCGAGTCGATGAACGTGTCGCTCGAGGGCGTGCGCGAGCAGGTCGGCGAGATCATCGGCCGCGGCCAGTCCGCGCCCGCCGGCCACATCCCCTTCACCCCGCGTGCGAAGAAGGTCCTCGAGCTGTCGCTGCGCGAGGCGCTGCAGCTCGGCCACAACTACATCGGCACCGAGCACA
>JAURQY010000117.1 GCA_030835875.1 Nitriliruptorales bacterium
GAGCTCGCACCGAAGCGCATCGCGATGCAGCGCGCGGAGGGCTGGGCGCTCGCCGCCGGCGGCATCCTCGTCGGGCTCGCGCGTGTCTCGGGACCGTTCGTCGCGCTCCTCGGCGTCTCGACCGACCTCGTCGTACGGATCGCGGGTGCCGACCCATCGCAGGGACGTGACGCGCTGACACAGGAGGAGGTCCGCGACCTCATCGCGACCGGCGGGCTCTACGACCCGGAGGAGCGACGCATCATCACCGGCGCACTCGAGGCCGCGGACCGCGTGCTGCGCGAGGTGCTGCGGCCACGCGCGACCGTGCTCGCGCTGACCGCCGACATGCCGGTCGCGGAGGCGCTCCGCCAGCTCGTCGCGAGCGGTCACAGCCGCGCGCCCGTCTACACCGAGCGGCTGGACGATGCCGACCGCATCGTCGGCGTGATGGACCTCGTCGGCGCGGAGGGGACGGTCGCCGACCGAGCCCGTCCGATCGTCGCGCTGCCCGAGTCGCTGGGACTCATCGACGCGCTCCGACGGCTGCAGTCGTCGCGCACGTCGCTCGCGCTCGTCGTCGACGAGTACGGCGGCGTGTCCGGCATCGTCAGCGTCGAGGACCTCATGGAGGAGCTCGTCGGCGAGATCCACGACGAGTACGACCGTGACGTTCGTGACGCCGTGCGCAACGCCGACGGCTCGGTCACCGTCGTCGGCCGTTTCCCGATCCACGACCTCGTCGACGTCGGCATCGAGCTGCCCTCCGATCCGCTCGAGGACCTCGACGCAGTGACGGTGGCCGGCATCGTGAGCGAGCTGCTGGGCCGTCTGCCCGCCGTCGGCGACGCCGTTGAGGTCGCCGGGCACCTGCTGCACGTCGACACCGTCGCCGGCCGCACCGCGGGGCGTGTGACCATCCGCTCCACGCAGGATCCTCACGGGAGCGACGCCGGACGCTCGTGAACGCAGGTGCAGGAGCGCCGGTCGTCCCGGCTCAGATGCGCTCGCGGGCCCGCATGACGGCCTTCCAGATCTCGAACCAGGCGACCCCGGCGGCCGCGACGGCGCCGGATGCCAACGCTCTCGTGACCTCGAGGGGGCCGAAGCCGAGCGCATCGCGCAGCGTCGGCACGCCGAGCACGGCGACGAGGAGTCCCACCGCGCCGACGAGGATCCATGGCAGCACCGGGTTGCGCCGCTCGATGAGCGTCCGGACGAGCGACAGGCGCCACGAGCGGTTGGTGAGGATGAGCGCGAGGTTCCCGCCGACGAGCGCGGCGAACGTCGCGGAGCGGACGATGTCCGCCTCCCACGCCGCTCGGACGCCCCAGAGGTAGACCGCGATGACGCCGGCGAGCACCGCGATGCCCTGCAGGACCGCGATCGTCAGCACACCACGTCCGATGAGCGGATCGTCGTCGGCCCGCGGAGGCTGATCCATCACGGTCGGGTCGTGCTCCTCAGCCTCGAACGCGATGGAGCACGCGGGGTCGATGATGAGCTCGAGGAACGCGACCTGCACGGGCAGCAGCACGAGCGGCAGCGATGCCGAGAACACCGGCAGCAGCGTCATCCCGAGGATCGGGACGTGGACGGCGACGATGTACGCCATCGCCTTGCGGAGGTTGAGGAAGATCCCGCGACCTTGCCGCACGCCGCGCACGATCGACGTGAAGTCGTCGTCGGTGATCACGAGCGCGGCGGCCTCACGTGCGACGTCGGTCCCGCGCGCGCCCATCGCGATGCCGACGTCCGCGGCGGCGAGCGCGGGCGCGTCGTTGACGCCGTCGCCGGTCATCCCGACCACCGCGCCGGAGGCCTGGAGCGTGCGGACGAGACGGAGCTTCTGGTCGGGGACGATGCGGGCGTAGACGTCGACGGTGAGCACTGCGTCGGCGAGTGCATCACCGTCGAGCGTCTCGAGCTCGGCGCCCGTGAGGCAGCGGTCGGTGCGGCCGAGCCCGATGCGGCGGGCGACCGCGAGGGCGGTGGCCGGATGGTCGCCCGTGATCATGACGGTCCGCACGCCGGCGCGAGAGCACTCGGCGACGGACTCGGGGACGCCGGGGCGAACGGGGTCCTCGAGGCAGACGAGCCCGAGCAGCGTGAGCGGCAGGTCCTCCTGCTCATCCGGGGCGTCGGCGTCGGCGGGCAGTTCCCCTGCCGCGACCGCGAGCACCCGGCGTCCCTCCTCTGCCGCGACCGCGAGTGCAGACTCCGCGCCAACACGTCGCTCGGCGTCCGGGGCGGCGAGCGCGAGCACCGCCTCCGGAGCGCCCTTCGTCGCGACGCGCAGCGTGCCGTCGGGCGTGCGCCACACGGTCGACGTCGCGAACAGGTCCTCGCGCAGCGGGTACTCGCGCACGATCTCCCACCCCGCACGCCCGTCGACATCGACCCCGAGCGCCTCGTCCGCGAGCGTGCGCAGCGCCCGGTCCATCGGGTCGAAGCGCGTGGCCGTCGACGCGAGCGCGGCGACCTCGACGAGCTCATGGACGGCATCCGGCAGCCGGGTGCTGTCGACCGGGTGCGCGTGCCCGTCGACGACGAGCTCGGCGACACGCATCCGGTTGGCGGTGAGCGTGCCGGTCTTGTCGACGCACAGGACGGACACCGAGCCGAGCGTCTCGATGACGGCCGTCCGGCGCGCGAGGACCTGCTCGCGCGACATGCGGAACGCGCCGAGCGCGAGGAAGACGGTCAGGACGATCGGGTACTCCTCGGGCAGCATCGCCATCGCCGCTGCGATCCCTGCGAGGAGCCCCTCGAGCCAGCCGCCTCGGATCGCACGGAACGCGAGCACGACGATGACGACGGCAGCGAGCGCGATCGTCGCGATGATGCGCACGAGCCGGTCGACCTCGAGCTGCAGTGGCGTCCGACCACCCCCGAGTCCCCCGAGCGCACCGCCGATCACGCCGAGCTCGCTGCGAGCACCGGTCGCCCGCACGACGGCCGTGCCGTGCCCGCGCACGACCAGCGTCCCTGAGTAGACGGACGTCGGATCGTCCGACCCGGGTCGCGCGACAGGAGCCTCCGGATCCTTCGCTGCCGCCTTGCGCACCGGTCCGGGTTCGCCGGTGAGCATCGACTCGTCGGTCGCGAGCGAGGCGGCGCGGACGAGCAGGGCGTCGGCGGGGACTCGGTCGCCCTCGCCGAGCAGGACCACGTCGCCGCGCACCACCTCACGGCCGGGGACGCGCACCTCCTCCCCGTCGCGTACGACGAGCGCACGGGGCGACGACAGGTCGCGCAGGGCGGTGAGCGCCGCCTCGGTGCGGTGCTCCTGTCCGACGGAGATCCCGATGACGAGCAGGACGGATCCGAGCAGGAGCGCCGTCTCGAGCGGCTCACCGAGGAGGAGGTGCACGCTCGCCGCCCCGAGCAGCAGCAGGATCATCGGCTGGCGGATCACGTCGAGGGTCTGCGCGATCCAGCCGCGGTCCCGACCGGCCGGCAGCTCGTTCGGCCCCTCGGCGGTGAGGCGGGCGGCTGCCTCCGCAGTGCTCAGACCACTGATGGAAGGGGCGACGGCGGGTGCAGGGGAGGTCGAGGACGCCATGAGAGCACCCTATTGAGCCTGGTCCGGCAGGGCAGGGCCGGGGGTCCGTCGCTGAAGGACCGGTCGGCTTGACTCAGAGGTCGCCGACGACACCGGCCGACCCAGAGGAGGACGCATGGCCAGCGACGATGCGGCCTCCCGTCACGCCTGGGCGGAACCGGGCGCGGAGACGGTCGCGCCGGGCGTGCACCGGATCCCTCTGCCGCTCCCGATGGACGGGCTCCGTGCGGTCAACGTGTATGCGATCGAGGATGGCGACGGCCTCGTCCTCGTCGATGGTGGGTGGGCGCTCGACGTGTCGCGCGAGCTCCTCGAACGGTCGCTCGCGGACCTCGGCCATCGGCTCGCGGACATCCGCCGCGTGCTGGTCACGCATGTCCACCGCGACCACTACACGCAGGCCGTCGCGATCCGCCGTGCGGTCGGCGCGGAGGTGTCGCTCGGCATCGAGGAGGAGGAGTCGGTCCGCGACCTGATGCGCGGGACGACCGGCATGCTCGCGAGCCAGCCGGAGCAACTCCGTAGGCTCGGTGCGGGCGCCCTCGCTGACGAGCTCGACGCGATCCCCGTCGACCTGTCCGAGACGCTCGCGTTCTACGAGGATCCCGACGTGTGGCTCCGTCCCGGACGCATCGCGCTCGACACGCTCGCGCTCGACGCGGTGCACACGCCCGGTCACACCCGGGGCCATCTCGTCTTCCACGCGCCCGAGCAGGGACTCCTCTTCGCCGGCGACCACGTCCTGCCGCACATCACCCCGTCGATCGGCTTCGAACCCGCGCGGCCGCCGTTCCCGCTGCGCGACTACCTCGCCTCGCTCGAGCGCGTGCTCGCGCTGCCCGACGCGACGCTGCTCCCGGCCCACGGACCGGCGGGTGGGAGCACGCACCAGCGAGCCCACGAGCTGCTCGCGCACCATGAGCAGCGGCTGACCGACACGCGCGCGGCGCTCGCGTCCGGTGCGGGCCTCGCGCTCGACGTCGCACGCATCCTTCGCTGGACGAGCCGCGGGCGCTCGTATGAGGAGCTGCACCTCTTCGACCGGATGCTCGCCGTCCTCGAGACGGCGGCGCATCTCGACGTGCTCATGCTCCGCGGCGAGGCGATCCGCGACGAGAGCGCTGACGCCGTGACCTACACGCTGCCCACCTGAGCACGCATGGCGGCGGCGTGCCGCCCGTCCGGATGCCAGAACAGGTGGTTCCGGATCGTCGTGCTCGGCGCGTCGACCGCCCGCCACCGTCCGCGTGCGAGCACCGCCGCCCGGTAGCCGCGGGCGTCGAGCCCACGGACGATCGCCGCCGCGGTCGTCCCGAAGCGGTCGAGGTGGCGGTCCTCGAGCTCGAGGAGCAGCGTCGGGCGGTCGCGGTCGAGCAGACCCTCCGCGCCGGCGATCACCCGCTGCTCGGCCCCCTCGACGTCGACCTTGATGACATCGACGCGTTCGACGTCGTTCTTCCTGCACCACGAGTCGAGCGTGACGACCGGCGTCCGCAGCTCACGGTGCCGCCAGCCGGCGTTCGAGCCGACCCCGTCGGCGAGCGAGGCGAGGAAGGCGCGGCCCGGCACGGGGAGCCCGC
>JAURQY010000118.1 GCA_030835875.1 Nitriliruptorales bacterium
ATTCCGAACCCGGAAGTTAAGCCCTCCAGCGCCGATGGTACTGCCGGGGCGACCCGGTGGGAGAGTAGGACGCCGCGGGATCATCTTCAGGAGAGGCCGCCCTTCGGGGCGGCCTCTCCCTTTTCTGGACCGACGATGTACCCCGATCGGTGTCGCGTGCTTCGCCGCTCCGGCATACTCCCGCCTCCCAGAGAGGTCCCCATGACCGAACCCCGTCGCGGCCGCGGCCGTCCCCCGCAGGTGCCGCCGGTGCCGCGAGAACCGATCGGTCGTGACCGTGCGACGGCATCGGCCGGTCCGCGTCGACCTGCGCGCTCACGCCAGGGCCCTGACCGTCCCGCGTTCCCCGAGGATGCGGAGATCGAGCTCCCCGTCCGGGTCCGCAAGGAGATCGACCGGTTGGTCAACGACCGCGCGCGTGCGCGGGACGTCAAGCTCTCGCTCTCGCTCGGTGTGGCCGCGTCCGAGGAGGACGACCATGCGACCGCCCGCCGATACCTGGCGTGGGCCAAGCACCTCGCACCCCGCGCAACGGTCGTCCGCGAGGCGCTCGGTATCGTCCTCTATCGCGCCGGTGATCTCAAGGGTGCGCTGTCCGAGCTGCAGAACTACCGCCGGTTGAGCGGTTCGGACGACCAGAACCACCTGCTCGCGGACTGCCTGCGTGCGGAGGGACGCGATCCTGCACGGGCCGTCGAGGTCGGCATGGCGCTCGCCTCCGATCCGCGCGCGGACGTCGAGCGTCGCGTGGAGGCCGCCATCGTCGTCGCGGCCATCCACCTGGACCTCTCGGCGTCGGCGCGCGCGAGGGCGACCCTCCTGCCGTTCCTCGAGGGGCCGGACGCCGCAGCGGTGCCCGAGGACTCCGTCGTCCGTCTCCTGTGGATGGTGGCCGACGTCGCCGAGGCCGACGGCCGCGGGCAGGACGCGGTCGCTGCCCTCGAGCGGCTCCTGAGCATCGACTCGGACTTCCCCGACGCCGAGGAGCGGCTCGGCCGGTTGCGTCGTGAGTCGGGCCGATAGGCTCGCGCGGACCTCAGGGACGTACCCAGGAGACCGCAGTGGACGCATCGCAGGCTCCCGAGCCGTCCCCGAACGTCGGCGAGACGGACCTCGCGCTCGAGGAGCTCCGGGACGCGCTCGAGGGTGCTGGTGAGCTCGCGCTGGACGACCGTCTCGAGCTGCTCCGGCGGGCCGAGGCGACCATCGCGCGCTCGCTCGAGGGGCTCGATGGGCTCTGACGGGGTCCGTCGTCGCGTCGACCGTGAGCTCGTGCGTCGCGGGCTCGTCACATCCCGCGAGGAGGCGCAGCGCGTCATCGATCTCCGTCGCGTCCAGGTCGATGGGGCACCCGTCGCCAAGGCTTCGACGCTCGTCCGCGCGGACCAGCATCTGATCGTCGGTGGTCCGCCGCCACGCTTCGTCTCCCGGGGCGGGGAGAAGCTGCAGGGCGCCCTCGACCGGTTCGATGTCGATCCGACCGGCGTCGTCGCGCTCGACGCCGGCATCTCGACGGGCGGCTTCACGGACTGCCTGCTCCAGGCAGGCGCTGCCCGGGTGATCGGGATTGACGTCGGCTACGGGCAGCTCGCGGAGCGCCTTCGCAGGGACGCTCGCGTCGAGCTCCACGAGCGCACCAACGTCCGCACGCTGACGGTCGCTGACCTCGACACTGGTCCGGTCGACCTGCTCGTCGCGGACCTCTCCTTCATCTCGCTCACGACCGTGCTCCCCGTGCTCGTCCCACTGCTGCGACCCGACGGGACCGCGGTGCTGCTCGTGAAGCCGCAGTTCGAGGTCGGTCGCGCGCGCGTGGGCCGTGGCGGGATCGTCCGTGAACCCGAGGCGTGGCAGGATGCGCTGGTCGGCGTGGCCACGACGCTCGAACGGCTCGATCGGCCCATCGCCGACGTCATGCCCTCCCCGATCCGCGGGACGGAGGGGAACGTCGAGTTCCTCGTCCTGGTCGCACCCGGCGAGGGACCGGCGTCCGCGATCGGGACGTCCGGGCCGATCGATCGGGCCGTCGCGGAGGTGCTCGCCAGCGCGGTCGAGGAGGTCGTCGCATGAGGGTCGTCCTCGTCGTGCACTTCGCCCGCGCCGGGGCGGAGGAGGTCGTGCGCCGAGCCGTCGCGACGCTCGAGGACTCGGGGCATGTCTTCGAGCTGCGGGTGCCCGAGGGGGTCGGGTCCACGCCGGCACCGGACGACCTCGGTGGCCATGTCGTGGCGTTCTCGGACCCGGTCACTGAAGGGACCGACCTGATCATCTCGCTGGGCGGCGACGGCACGTTCCTCCGCGCCTCGCGGCTCGCCCGGGCGGCCGATGTCCCCGTGATCGGCGTCAACGTCGGTCGGCTCGGCTTCCTCGCCGAGGTCGAGACGGAGGATCTCGAGGATGCCCTGGCTCTGCTCGGAGCGGGTCGCTACGTGGTCGAGGAGCGCTCCGTGCTCACGGTCGCGCTGTCCGAGGCCGACGGGACCGACCGCGGTGGCGGCTGGGCCCTCAACGACGTCGCCATCGAGAAGGCGGCCCGTCAGCGGCTGGTACGGCTCGAGGTGAACGTCGGGGCGACGCCCTTCGCCGCGCTCGCCGCGGATGCGGTCATCGTCGCGACATCGACCGGGTCCACGGCCTACGCGCTCTCCGCGGGCGGGCCGATCGTCAACCCGACGCTCGACGCGATGCTCATCGCTCCGGTCGCACCCCACTCGCTCTTCGACCGCACCGTCGTCACCGATCTCGCTGACACGGTCACCGTCAGGATCGCTGACGACCAGGACGGAGCGGTCGTCTCGACCGATGGGATGGACCCTGTCGCGCTCGGCCCGGGAGGGACCGTCGTGATCCGGGGCGACCAGCGGCCCGTCCGTGTCGCACGGGTGGGCGAGGCGGAGTTCTTCGCACGCGTGCGGCGCAAGTTCCGCCTCGGCTGAGGCCGCGGCGCGCCCACCGTGTGGCGTCATCCACAGGGCATGGCGAGCCCGGTCCTGGCTGGGCGCCCGCCGGTAGCCTCGCGTTGCGAAGGACGAAGGGGACCCGGGCGTGATCGAGGAGCTCCACATCCGGGGCCTCGGCGTCATCGAGGACACGTCCCTGGTGCTCGGCCCGGGCCTCACGGTCGTCACCGGCGAGACGGGCGCCGGGAAGACCATGGTCGTGACGGCGCTCCAGCTGCTGCTCGGCGCACGGTCCTCGGCGGACCTCGTCCGTCGCGGCGCTGAGGCTGCGCACATCGAGGCGCTCGTCCGTGTCCGTTCGAGCGTCCCCGCGTCGGGCCCGCCGGCCCAGGACGACGCGGAGGACGGCTCGGTCGCGGAGCTGTGGGGGCTCGCCGAGGATGACGTCCTGATCGTCAGCCGCGAGATCCCTGCTGACGGACGCAGCAGGGCCCGGGTCGCAGGACGGCTCGTTCCCACCGCGACCCTGCAGGCCCTCCTCGGGCCGCTCGTCGAGATCCACGGCCAGCACGAGCACGTCCGCCTCGAGCAGCCCGCAGTCCAACGTGCGCTGCTCGACGGGTTCGGTGGTCCTGCTCACCGGTCGCACGTCGATGCGTACCGGGATGCGTACCGAGTCTGGTCGGAGTCGGCCCGCCGTGCACGGCTGCTCCAGGACGACGCGGACGCTCGGGCGATCCGGCTCGAGGCGCTGCGCGCGGAGCGCGACGCGATCGACGTGGTCGCACCCGACCCCGACCGCGACAGGGACCTCGACCTCGACATCGAGCGCCTCGCGAACGCCGACGCGCTGCGCGCGGCGCTCGATGCCGCGCATGCGGCGGTGGGGACCGACGGCGCGCTCGAGGCGATCGGTGCCGCGGTCGCCGCCCTGCGTCGTGCTCCGATCGAGGACCCGGCGCTGCTCGCCCTCGCCGAGCGGCTGCGCACTGCCAGCCGGGACCTCTCCGAGGTGGTCGCCGACCTCGCCGCCGCTGCGGCGGACGTCGAGGCCGACGATGCGCGGCTCGATGCGCTCCAGGACCGCAAGCGGACCCTCACGCCGCTGCTCCGCCGCCATGGACCCGAGGTCGCGGACGTCCTCCGTCACCGAGCGGAGGTCGGCGAGCGGATCATCGAGCTCGAGGGCCTCGCGGAGGACGCCGAGGGCATCGATGCGACCGTCGAGGCCGCACGTGCCGCGCTCGACGTGGCCGCCGACGCGCTCCGCGGGTCGCGCAGGACGGTCGCCGCCGAGCTCACCGCCGTGGTCGGGATCCACCTCGCTGAGCTCGGGATGCCGCACGCCGAGCTGTCCGTGGCACTGCATCCGTTGGACCGGCCAGCCTCGGACGGGTCGGACCGCGTCGAGCTCCGGCTC
>JAURQY010000119.1 GCA_030835875.1 Nitriliruptorales bacterium
GGAGCCTATCGACGGGGGTCCCGTAGCCTTCGGACCGTCGGAGGGGTCCGCGTGGAGCATCCGTTCCTCGAGCTCGAGCGGCCTGCCACGGTGCGTGCGATCGCGCACCGTGGCGGTGGCGGCCCGGTCGAGAACACGCTCGCCGCGTTCGCGCAGGCCGTCGCGCTCGGCTACCGGCATCTCGAGACGGACCTGCACGTCACGCGCGACGGGGCGCTCGTCGTGTCGCACGATCCGACGCTCGCGCGTGTCGCCGGCGACCCACGCACGATCGCGGACCTGACCCGGGCCGAGCTCGCCGCGGTGCGTGTCGGCGACCGTGAGCCGGTGCCGTCGTTCGTCGAGCTCGTCGACGCCTTCCCCGACGCGCGGCTGACCGTCGACCTCAAGACCGATGCTGCGGTCGCGCCGATGATCGACCTGCTGGAGCATCGTCCCGAGCTGCTCGAGCGGCTCTGCCTCGGATCGTTCTCAACCGCGCGGGTGACGGCGCTGCGGCGACAATTCGGTGAGCGGCTGATGACGGCGGCGACCCCTCGCGAGATCGTCCGTCTGCTCGTCGCGGTCCGGTCGCGCCGTCGTCCTCCTCGGATCGCCGCCGGCTGCGTCGCGGTGCCCGAGCGCTACCCCGATGTGGGCCGTGGCGTCGCGGTCGCCGACACGCGGCTGCTCGAGGTCGCGGCGGAGGCGGGTGTCGCCGTGCACGTGTGGACCGTGAACGACCCGGCGCGGATGGCGGCCCTCGTCGCGGCCGGCGCCGCGGGGATCGTCACCGACGAGCTCGACGCCCTCCGAGCGACCCTCGTCGGGCTCGGCCGATGGTGAGCATCCGGGGGCGCGCCGCGGAGCCGCGTTCACCCTCCCGTCGACGTCCGGTCAGGGCGCTGTCGCCGTGCGACGAGTAGCGTCCGCGGCGTCCGACCGGGAGGGGGAGCGCATGGCTGAGCAAGCGATGGGTGCCGTCGAGAGACGTCCGGCGCGACGGCGCGACACGCGCCAGCAGCGCGGTTGGTACCTCTACGACTGGGCGAACTCGTCGTTCCCGACGACCGTCATCACGCTCTTCTTCGGGCCCTACCTCATCTTTGTCGCGCAGTCGGCGATCGAGCGCACGCTCCTCACCGCCGCCGAGACGCTCGGCGCGACGCTGCCCGCCTGGGGCGACGAGGCGTTCCGCGACTGGGTCGCGAGCGTCGTCCCGATCCTGACCAGCGCCGCCGCGTCGGCGGGGACGGACCTGGTCGGGCTCGTCGGTCCGGCCGCGCTCGACGGCAAGGTCGAGCTGCTCGGCTTCGCGCTCTTCCCCGAGCAGCTCTTCTTCTACGTCATCCCCGTGTCGGCGGTCATCCAGATCCTCACGCTGCCGATCCTCGGGGCGTTCGTCGACCGCTCGCGCCGCAAGCGTGCCTGGCTCGCCTGGACCGCCTACCTCGGCGCCGGCACGACCGTGGCGATGTTCCTCATCGTCCCTGGTCGCTGGCAGCTCGCGATCGCGCTGGTCGGCGTCGCGAACATCCTCTTCCAGGCGTCGATCGTCGTCTACGACTCGTTCCTCCCCGAGATCGCGGACGCCGATGACCGCGACCGTGTCTCGTCGCGCGGCTGGGCGCTCGGGTACATCGGTGGTGGCACGCTCCTCATCGTCAACCTCGCGATCGTCACGCTCGAGCCGTTCGGGCTGACCGGCACCACCGCCATCCGCGTGAGTCTCGCGAGTGCTGGCATCTGGTGGGCGCTGTTCACGATCGTCCCGCTGCGGCTGCTCGAGGACGGTCCTCCGCTCGTCGCCGAGGGCAGTGCCGGTCAGGCCGTTCGGGGTGCCTTCGGTGAGCTGGTCCGGACGACCCGGCTCGTCGCGAGCTACTCGGAGACGCGGAAGTTCCTGCTCGCGTTCCTGCTCTTCAACGGTGGGGTCGGGACGGTCATCACGGCGGCTGGCTCCTACGCCATCGAGGAGCTCGAGATCGCGCAGGACCAGCTCGTGATCGCCATCCTGATGGTCCAGTTCATCGCGTTCGTCGGCGCGCTCGTCATGGGCCGCATCGCCCAGCGCGTGGGTGCCAAGACGGTCGTGCTCTGGAGCCTCGTGCTCTGGAGTGCCGTCATCACGTACGGGCGCTTCGTCCCAGCGGGCGACGTGGTCGTGTTCTTCCTCCTCGCTGGCGCGATCGGCTTCGTGCTCGGCGGGACCCAGGCGCTCAGCAGGTCACTGTTCAGCCATCTGGTCCCGGCGCGACGCGAGGCGGAGTTCTTCAGCTTCTACCAGATCTCCGATCGCGGGACGAACATCATCGGGCCGGCGGCCCTCGCGTTTGCCTATGGCCTGTTCGGCTCGTACCGGCAGGGCATCCTCGTCCTCATCGTGCTGTTCGTCGCCGGAGGGTTGCTGCTCGGCATGACCGACTTCCGCAAGGGCATCGACGCGGTCGGCAACGTGCAGCCGAAGGTCCTGTGAGCGCCGCTCCGAGCATCCCTGCAGCGCCCGGTCCGGTCCGCACGTTCCTCACCGGTGCCGCGATGGGTGCGGCCGACCTCGTGCCCGGTTTCTCCGGCGGGACGGTCGCGCTCGTCGGCGGCGTCTATCCGCGGCTCGTCGCCAACATCCGCGCGACCGCGCACGTGATCTCACTGGCGCTGCGCGGTCGTCTGCGCGAGCTCCCCTCGGCGCTCCGTGCGCTCGACGGGATGTTCCTCATCGTGCTCCTCGGCGGGATCGTCGGTACAGCGCTCCTCCTGGCCTCGACCCTCGAGGGACTCCTCGCGACGCAGCCCGTCGTCATGAGCGCGGTCTTCCTCGGGCTCGTGCTCGGTGCCGCGGTCGCCGCCCGGCATCAGTTCGAGCGTCCCACTGACGCGCGGACGGTCGCGCTCATCCTCGGCGCGGCCGCGGTGACGGCGCTCGTGCTCGGCGCGCGTCCGGCGGCGCTCGTCGATCCCGGTCCCCTGGTGCTCGGGCTCACGGCTGCGGTCGCCGTGTGCGCGATGATCCTCCCGGGCGTCTCGGGCTCGTTCCTGCTCCTCGTCCTCGGCACCTACGAGCCGATCATCGCGGCGGTGTCCGACCGCGACCTCGTTACGATCGGCATCGTCGGCATCGGTGCGGTGACGGGGTTGCTGCTGTTCTCGACCCTGCTGCACTGGCTGCTCGCACGGGCGCACGACATCGTCCTCGCGCTGCTCATCGGGCTGATGGTCGGCTCGGCACGCGTGCTGTGGCCCTGGCCGTCGGCGACGGGCGTGGGCGATCCGACGCTCGCTGCGCCGCAGGGTCAGGTCGTGTCGGCCGTGCTCGCAGCGGTCGTCGCCTTCGCCGCCGTGGTCGTGCTGGACGTCGCGCTTAGGCGGGTAGCCGACCCTGCTGCTGCGCGGCCGTCCAGCGGCCCATCGCAGCACGGCAGCCGGTGACGTCGGGGACGAGCGCGAGCCGGATCCATCCCTCGCCCCCGTCGCCGAACGCGCGACCCGGGGTGACGACGAGTCCCGCGTCGAGCAGGGCCGTCGCGTAGGCGAGGTCGTCGCCGCCCGGGACGCCGACCCACACGTAGAAGGTCGCCTGCGATCCGGACCACGTGAGGCCGAGCGCCGCGAGTGCGTCGAGCACCACATCACGCTTCGCCGCGAAGTTCGCACGCCGTTCGGCGACGTGGGCGTCGTCGGACCATGCGACCTGCGCCGCGGCCTGCACGAAGTCGGGCGACGCCGTCCCCGTGTCCTCGCGGAGCGATCGGAGCTGGGCGATGAGCGTGGCGTCGCCGACGATCGCTCCCGATCGGTAGCCGGTCATGCCGGAGCGCTTGGAGAGCGACAGGATCGCGAGCATGCCCGCCGCGTCGTCGCCGGCGACCTCGAGCAGGCTCGGCGCGGGCTCGTCGAACCAGATCTCCTGGTAGCACTCGTCCGAGCACAGCAGGATGTCGTTGGCACGTGCGACGTCGAGCTGGTCGCGCAGGTACGCGCGGTCCACCGTCGCCCCGGTCGGGTTGTGCGGGTAACCGATCCACGCGATGGCGGTCCGTGCGAGGAGCGCCGCGTCGAGCGCGCCGAGATCGAGCCGCCAGCCGGTCTCCGGCGTCAGCACGACCGCGTGTGCCTCGCCGCCGGCGGAGCGGGTGCCGCGCGCGTAGGTCGGGTAGCCGGGCGAGCCCCACACGACCGTGCGGCGCGGGCCGGCAGGATCGAGGAACGCGAGCGGGAGGTGGAAGATCGCCTCCTTCGAGCCCGACGTCGGCAGAACCTGCGTCGCGGGGTCGAC
>JAURQY010000120.1 GCA_030835875.1 Nitriliruptorales bacterium
ATGTCGGGCAGCGTGATGCCGACGCGCACCGGCGCGGACGGGTCGACCGGGACGTCGGGCAGGCGCACGGGCGTGAACGACGAGCCGATGATCGTCGTGAGCCCACCCGGGGCGATGCTCGCGAGCCGCACGAACAGCTGCGCCTGACCGGTCTCGGCCGCGACGTCGAGCGTGAGCGTCGCCGGGCCGAGCAGCAGCTGGTCGGCCGCGAACGGGCGGCTCGTGAACGCGACGTGCTGGCCGGGCACGTCGACGACGGTGCTGATCCCGGCGATGCCGGCGAGGTTGCCGATCGGGCCGAGGCCGGGGACGGAGGTGAGCGCGGCCGGCAGCCCGCCCGCGGGAGTGAGCACGGTCGCGACCTGCGCGCCCTCGACCGCAGACCGCCCGTCGAGGAGCAGCCCGCCGTCGGGTCCGAGGACGAGCGCGAGCTCGCGGCTGCCCGTCGCGCCGATGACGTCGGGCCATGGGAGCGTCGCGAGCTCCTCCCCCGCGTCGTGGACGAGCACGCCGTCCTCGGCGCGCGCGTCGACCGCATCGCTCAGCCAGCGGTCGAGCCACGCGTCGACCTCGCCGGCGAGCCCGCCCGATGCGGCGGCGCTGCCGACCGCACCGTGGCCACCCTCGGCGAGCCTGAGCCGGACCGGCGCGCCGACCGCGTCGAGCGCGGTGGCGTTCGCGAACGCGGCGTCGACGCCGAACAGCGTGTCGTCGCGTCCCTGGACGAGCAGCGTCGGGACGGGACGCAGCGGCAGCGTGCCGATCGCCGCGCCGGCGAGCACGCGCCGTGCCTCGACGTCGAGCACCCCATCGACGGCGGCCCGGTCGGCGAGCGCGCACACGTCGGGGGCGAAGCGGCCGCACCGCTCGACGCTGATCGGCGCGGCGACGTCGGCAGCCGGCCCGCCGAGGCCGAGCGCCGCACCGATCGACGTGCCCGCCGGCAGCGTGTTGGCGGTGAAGAGCAGGCTCGTCCAGCCGATCTTGAGCGGCCCGGTGGACGGCGCGCCGACGGCGTTGGGTGCGAGGGCGGCGGCGAGGTCGTGCCAGGCGGTGATCGCGACGACGGCGTCGACGCGCGCATCGAGCGCCCCTCCGATCAGCGCGAGGCCACCGCCGTACGACGCACCGACGAGCGCGACGCGCGGATCGCCGTCGGCGTCACGGAGCACCTCGTCGCGCGCGGCGAGCGCATCGACGAGCGCGACGAGATCGCGACCCTCGCGGTCGCGATCGGCGAGCGAGATCTCCCCACCGGACTCGCCGAACCCGCGCGCGCTCGGGGCGAGGACGACGTAGCCCTGCCGGACGAGCTGCTCGGCGCGCGCGTCCTGGCTGGTCCGGTCGCTCCCGAACCCGTGGAGCAGCACGACCGCCGGCGCGGGGTCGTCGGCGTCGACGTCCGCGGGGATGCGCAGCAGCGCGTCGAGCACGACCGGGGTCGGATCGTCCGGTGACGTCGGCGCCTCGACGGCGACCTGCTCGACACGGGCACCCTCCGCGGGGCCGACATCAGGGGCGCGCCATGCGGCGAGCGCCCACACGGCGCCGTAGGCGAGCGCGACCGCGACGACCCAGAGTGCGACGCGCCGCGGCAGGCGCGAGGCCGGCCGCGGCGGGACGCGGGGGGTGTCGGTGACGGTCAGCGCCGCTCCATGAACAGGCGCAGCACGTACCAGAACAGGAGCGCCAGCGAGCTGAACAGCGCCATCGCGGCGACCGTCTCACGCCCCGGCGGCGTCTCACGCAGGATGACCTGCGTCTCGTAGAGGATCGCGGCGCCGGCGAAGCCGATCATCGCGAGCGAGAACCACGTGCCGAGCTGGAAGCCGGTGAGCACCGCGAGCGCGATGCCGGCGAGCGCGAGGATCCCGAACCAGCGCAGCGATGCGCCGAGCCACGTGAAGTCGCGCGAGCTGCGGTGGGCGATGACGGAGAGGACGACGAAGCCACCGATGGCGTACTGGCCGGCCTGCGCGACCGTGCCGGGCACCTGCAGCTCGGCGATGACGAGCATCGGGGCGAAGATGAGCGCGTTCGCGGCGACGAGCAGCAGGTAGCCGCCCCACTGCGACGCGGGCGTCGCGGCACGCAGCGCGACGGAGTTCGCGAGCCACGACACGACCATGAAGCCGCCGAGGATCAAGAGCCACGAGGTCGAGAACACGAACTCGGTGATCGCGACCGCGAGCCCTGAGGTGAAGAGGTACGCCTCGATGAGCACGAACGCGGCCACACCGGCGACGAGCCGCGTGTAGACGCGCCGCATGAAGTCGGCGCGGACCTGCGGCTCCTGCAGGCCGACCGGCATCGTCGGGTTCCCGTACTCCATCTCGCGTTCCTCCTGGACGGCCGCGACCCCATGCGCGGTCCCTGAGCAGGGTACGGAGTCGCGGGCGGGGCGGACGGAGCGCCGTCGTTACGCTGCGCCGCTCCGGTGCACAGGGAGCTCGGCGATGCTGCGGCGCGATCTGCTGGGACCGACCCTCGCCGCCGGCGCGATGGTCGGTCTGCTCCTCGTCTCGCTCGTCGTCGGCCCGCGTCCGACGGGTGGCGCGTCGACGACCGGTCCGGAAGGGGCCGCGGCGGCCCCCGTCGCCCCCGCGCCAGCCCCCGCACCTACACCTGCGCCGGCGCCCGCCCCCGAACCCGCACCGGCACCGGAGCCCGCTCCGGGCCCGGTCGCGCCGCTGCACGTGCGCATCGGTGCGATCTCGGTCGACGCGCCGATCGTGCCGGTCGGCCTCGAGGACGACGGGGCGATGGAGATCCCGGAGCGGGTCGCGGAGATCGGCTGGTACGACCCCGACGGGCTCGGCGTGAAGCCCGGCCAGGTCGGCACGGCCGTGCTCGCCGGTCACGTCGACTCGCGCAGCCAGGGCCGCGGTGCGCTCTACGACCTGCGGGACCTGCGCGACGGCGAGACGATCGAGCTC
>JAURQY010000121.1 GCA_030835875.1 Nitriliruptorales bacterium
GCCGAGCGCGGCAGCGATCGTCCTGCGCGGCATCCCCGACCGGAGCAGCGCCCGAGCCTGCAGCCGACGGGTGTCGCCCGCTCGTCCCTCCCCGTCCCCGTCCTCGTCCTCGTCCGTCGAGGTGCTGACGTCAGCGACGACGGCGAGCGACGGTGCCGGGCGACCGAGCACCTCACGATGGGCCGCGGCGGTCAGCACGAATGGGACCGCCGCCTCGACCTCGTCGTCGAACGGCAGAGGAAGCGGCAGGGGCAGCAGGATCGGTCGCGGTGTCGTCATGACGGCACCGTACGTCCCGGGTGTGACACGGGACCGGACCGCGACGGCGCTCAGCCTCCGTCGGTGCCACGCAGCGCGCGACGGCGCGCCGCGAGCTCCTGGAGCTCGCGCTGAAGACTGAGGACGCCCTCTGGATCCCCACCAGCGTCGTGGGTCGCCAGCCGCTCGCGCAGGGCCTGCTCCTGCTCCACGAGATCGCGGGCGATGAGACGATGGACGAGATCGGTCGCAGCCCGGCGACGCAGGTCCGGTTCCTCGTCGCTCGCCGCCGGATCCTCCTCGAGCAGGAGGCCCCGCACGACATCACGCACGAGGTCGTCCTCCGCTGCTGCGAGCACCGCGTCGGTCGCGCTCCCCGGCCCACCCGCCGCAGCGATCGCACGCCAGACCGCGGTTGCCGACGGATGACGGAACGAGGTCGCGGACAGCTCCCCCGCCACCGGCGGCAGGAGGTCGGCAGCCTGCAGGACGACCCGCAGGACCGAGCGTTCGAGCCGGGCGTCGGTCACCGCAGGATCGGGGCCCACGGCGGCCGCGTCGCGACGCGCCGGCCGCGCGGCTCGCGTCGTCGCGACACCCTCGACCGCGTCGAGCACGATGCCCTGCCGGGCGGCGGTCGCGACGACGAGGTCGTACGCGAGACCGAGCGGTCGCGCGACCTCGCTGCGCGCCCAACCGCGCCGCAGCTCCGGGTCAGCCTCCTGCCCGAGCACGGTGAGTGCCTCGCGCAGTGCCGCGACCCGCCCCTGCTCGCTCGACAGATCGGCCTGACCGAGCCGAGCGGCGATCAGGAACGGCACGACCGGACGGGCAGCGGCGACGGCGTCGCGCATCCCGTCGGCTCCGACCTCACGGACGAGATCAGCCGGGTCGCGACCCTCGGGGAGCGGGAGGACGGACAGATCCAGTGCGGTCGTCCCGGACCCCGTCAGTTCCCGCACCGCCTCCCAGGCGCGCTCGGCGGCCGCCATCCCGGCGCGGTCGGCATCGAACGCGAGGACCACACGCTTCGTGTAGCGAGCGAGCGCCCGCAGATGCTCGGCGCCCACCGCGGTCCCGCAGGTCGCGACGGCGTTGGCGAAGCCTGCCTGGTTGAGCGCGATGACGTCGGTGTAGCCCTCACAGATGAGCACCTGGTCGCGCGCGACGATCTCCGACCGCGCCTGCGGCACCCCATAGAGGACCCGCGACTTCCGGTACAGCGGCGTCTCCGGCGAGTTGAGGTACTTCGGCGGCTCGAAGTCGCCGAAGTCGATGCCGGGGAGGACGCGGCCACCGAAGCCGATGACGTCACCTCCCGGGTCCTGGATCGGGAAGATGACGCGCCCTCGGAAGCGGTCGCGCAGACCGCCGCGATCGTTGCGCACGCTCACCCCGATCGCGATCAGATCCTCCGGTTCGACCCCGTCGGCGACGAGTGCGCGGCTGAGGTCGTCCCACGCCTCGGGGGCGAAGCCGAGCTGGAAGGTGTCGGCCTCCGTGCGGCCGAACCCGCGCGTCTTCAGGTACTCGCGGGCATCCGTCCCCTCGTCGCCGAGGAGCCGACGCACGAAATGGTCCCGCGCGAGGTGGGACACCGCGACGAGACGTGACCGCTCACCGATCGCGCGCCGCTCACGGTTGGAGAGCTGCTCGTAGCGGAGCGGGAACCCGGTGCGTCGAGCGAGCGTCTCCACCGCCTCTGGGAAGTCGAGCCCCTCCACGCGCTGGAGGAAGTCGTAGATGTCGCCGCTCGCCCCGCAGCCGAAGCAGTGGAAGTAGTTCCCGTCCGGCGTGCACGTGAACGACGGCGTGCGCTCGGTGTGGAACGGGCACAGGCCCTTGAACGACCTGCCTGCCCGACGAAGGGTCGTGTAGTCCCCGATGACCGCGACGATGTCGGCCTGCTGCCGCAGCGCGTCGATGTCCTCCTTGAGGATCCTGCCGGCCACCCGCGCTCCTGCTCCCGCCTGCTCAGACGGGCAGGTTGTCGTCGCTCCAGTCGGGGTCGAGGTCGCGGAGGAAGACGTCGATGCGCTCGACCTCCGCCGTCTCCCCGATGCCCCGTGCCGCCTCACGGAGGCGGACCAGACACGTCAGGAACGGGCGGTTCCGCGCCTGCGACCAGCGCACGAGCCCGCTCCCGCCCCATCCGTTCGCCCGCAGCGCGTCGAGGCCACGGTGGTAGCCGACGCGCGCGTATGCGTACCGCTCGATCGGCTCCGTGCCCAGCGCGGAGAGCTCCGCCCAACCCGCGATGAACGTCGGATCGTCGGCGACCAGCTCGCCCACCGCCACCTTCCGGGGTCCCGGGTCGAGCGTGAGCGCGGCCTGGTAGGCCTCGTGCAGGTCCGCTGCGACCGCAGGGAGCACGGTCTCATGACGGTCTGCGAGCGGCAGTCCGGGCATCGCGGCTCCTCGTCCCCACCGTGGTCCGCCCGGCGGTCCCCACCGAGGCTCGGCGCCCGGAAGGTAGCCGTCGCGTCGCTAGCCTCGAGCGGACGTCTCCCGGCTGTGGAGGAGTGGAGCGTCAGCCGTCCCGACCCTCTGGAGCGCCTCCGTTGCACCACGACGCACCCGTCACCTACCTCGTCGACCTCTCCGCCCGCGAGCAGCATCTCGTCGGCGTGACGATGCGCATCCCTGCGGACTCGCTCCGCGACGGCGGTCGCCTCACGGTCGCGACGTGGACACCGGGCAGCTACATCGTGCGTGACTATGTCCACCATCTGC
This sequence comes from Nitriliruptorales bacterium, assembly GCA_030835875.1. Classification (GTDB taxonomy): domain Bacteria; phylum Actinomycetota; class Nitriliruptoria; order Nitriliruptorales; family Nitriliruptoraceae; genus CSBr16-57R1. The sequence goes on from JAURQY010000121.1 coordinate 2,992, forward strand.
AGCGTGTCGCGGCCCGCGACGACGCCGGGCACGCCATCACCCTCCAGCCGGACGGCGTGTCCGCCTGGCGCGTCGCACCGATGGATGATGAGCTCGTCGTCGAGCTCGAGTGGTACGCCTACGACGCGTCGGTACGCACCAACCATGTCGATGACCGCCATGCGATGCTCATCGGCGCCGCGACCTTCCCCTGCTTCGAGCCGACACGCGATCGGCCTCACCACGTCCACCTCACGGGCGTCGAGCTCGAGCACGAGGTCGCATCACTGCTCCCCGGCGAGGGTGACGGACCGTACGTGGCGGACGACCACGACCACCTCGTCGATGCGGCGTTCGAGGTGGGTCCGCTCCGCGGCTCCGCGGTCGACGTGCACGGCGTCGAGCACCGGTTCATCTGGGCAGGACATGGGGACGGCGTCGACGTCCGTGGACTCGCCGACGACCTCGGCCGCATCGCGCACGCCGCGACCGCGCTGTTCGACGGGGAGCTCCCCGCTCCGCGCTACACGGTCCTGGGAATCGACGGCGAGGGCGGCGGCCTCGAGCATCGCGACGGCTGCGTCGTGGCGTTCCCCCCGCACGCGAGCACCGACCCGGAGCGTCGACGTCGACTGCAGGCGCTGCTCACACACGAACATCTCCACCTCTGGAACGTCCGGCGCCTCGTCCCGGTGGACCTGCTGCGACCACCGCTCGACACACCGGTCCTCACGCCGTCACTGTGGATCGCGGAGGGCTGGACCTCCTACTACGACCGTGTCCTGCCGGCGCGTGCGGGCCTGTGGGGTGTGAGCGACCTGCTGTCCGCGCTCGACCGGCTGCGGGACGCCGTCGAGGAGACCCCGGGCTCCCGACTGCAGTCGCTGCACGACGCCTCCATGACCGCGTGGACGAAGTTCTACCGACGGGACGAGAACACACCGAACGCGGGTGCCGACTACTACGCGCAGGGAGCCCTCGCGGCGTTCGCCCTCGATCTGCGACTGCGGCGCGAGGACCCTGATGGGGACGGTCTGGACGCCGTCCTTCGCGACCTCTGGCAGCGCCATGGCCCCGATGCTTCGGGCCGTCCCCGCGGCTACACCGAGCAGGACGTCCTCGATGCCTTCGCCCGTGCCGGCGGGGACGCCGCCGCCGCCTATGCCGAGCGACTCTCGACGGTCGCCGAGCCGCCCGACCCGACCCCGGACCTCGAGGTGCTCGGTCTCGTGGCGGTCGAGGACGAGGACCCGCTCACCCCACGCCTCGACGCGCTCATCGGCGCGGAGACCGGCCGGATCAGGGTCCGGACGGTGCTCCGCGACGGGACCGCCTGGCGCGCGGGCGTGAGCGGTGGCGACGAGCTGCTCGCGATCGACGGCGAGACGCTGACGCACGAGGAGCTCCCGACGGTGCTGCGCCGGCACGGGCCCGGGACGACGGTCCGTCTGACGCTCCGCCGTGGGCCCAGGATCGTCGAACGCGACGTCCGACTCGAGGCGCCGCGTCGCCGACCGAGGCTGCGCATCGCCCGCGAGGCTGATGCGGCGGCGCGAGCGCGCTTCACGCGGTGGTCGGGGCTTACCCCTCCGGACTGAGCACCGGACTGGGCGCTCCCGGACGCCGCGCCGTCCCCACGTGGAGCACGAGTCCGCGGCCTCGAACCTCGACCGGCGTCGGTCCGGGCGCGAGCAGCGCCGCGCCACCGGCGCGCAGGTCGATCGTCGCACTCCCCGCGCTGGACACCTCGACCTCCCCGCTCACGCAGAGCACGACGCTCGGGCACCCCCCCATCCGCTCGGTGAGCAGCACCCCGTCGATTTCCGCCTCGTCGATGAGGAAGGCGTCGCTAGGGATGATGTGACGCCGCCATCCGCTCCCATCGACCCGTCGGGGCAACGTGCCGGTCCGGGGCGCACCGACCGCCCGGGCGTCGAGCGCCTCGAGGAAGGCGTCCACGTCGATCGGTTTCGTCGTCATCCCGCCGCGGAGGACGTTGTCCGACGACGCCATCACCTCGACGGCGAGTCCGGACAGGTACGCGTGCGGCGTGCCCGGGGCGACGAAGAGAGTGTCCCCCGGGGCGAGGTCGACGTCCTCGAGGAGGAGCGCGACGAGCACCCCGGGGTCACCGGGGAAGCGTTCGACGAGGTCGAGCGCGAGCTCGGCGAGCCGCTCGAGCATCGCCTCGGGCGCGGCCGACCCCTCGGTGGACGCGGCGAGCACGTCGCGTGCACCCGCGGCGACGGCGTCGAGGATGGCGCCGACCGACGCCGGATCGGAACGGAGCAGCGCATCGACCGCGGACCCGAGGCCCGCGTCACCGAGGGCGAGGTGCTCGAGCAGCGGCTCAGCACCGTGTGGGACGAGCGCGCTCAGCAGGGCACGTGATGCGACGGCTGGGCGGAACCCGCACAGCGCGCGGAAGGACCCGACGGCTCGGACCAGCTCCGGCTTCGCGAGCGGATCGGCGCTCCGCCGCGCGGGAGCGTCCCGCGGGATACCCGCCGCCTCCTCCTCGTCCCAGCGACGCCGCGCGCTCGCAGCGTCGGGGTGGACCTGGATCGACAGCGGACCGGCGGCCGCGAGGAGCTTCACGAGCGGGCCGGGCTGCTCGTGCTCGGCGAGGGCGTCGGCCGCGACGCGCGTTCCGCCGTCGATGACCCATGCGGGGTGCCGCGCGTGCGCGCCGTACCAGACCTCGGCGATCGGACGTGGGTCGTCGTGGTCCGCCACGTCGACGAGGTCGGCGAGGAGCCGCTGGTCACCCCAGGCCGCACCGACCGGCCGTCCGACGAGTCGACGCACTGTCGACGCCGGCGGGACCGCGATGCGGTCGGGACGCGACGCGACGACGGGAGCGACAGGATCGGACATGAGGACAGCCTACGCTGGAGCCATGGACCAGCGACCGACGCAGGACGGACCCGTGGGCACCGCGGCGTCCACGGTCGCAGCACGCGCGGCCGTGATCGTCGCCTACGCCGTGGCGCTCGTCGGCGCCGGTGCAGCGACGCTCGCGCTGCGCGACGGGGATGGCGTATCCGCCGCGCTCGTCCTCACGACGTCGCTCGGTGTCGCTGCGCTCCTCGCGGCGACGGGCACGCTGCTGCGCGGCCTGCGGGACATCGAGCGCCGGCTCGGTCGCGTCGAGGACGCACTGGCCGACCGCCGCGACCGCTGACGCGCGAGGAACTCAGCGGCGCGGCAGCCGCTCGTCGAGGTAGGCGGGCAGGCGGTCGATCGACACGCGCTCCTGCGCCATCGTGTCGCGGTCGCGCACCGTCACCGCGGAGTCCTCGAGCGTCTCGAAGTCGACGGTGACGCACGCGGGCGTACCGATCTCGTCCTGCCGGCGGTAGCGGCGTCCGATCGACTGGGTCTCGTCGTACTCGACCATCCGGTCGACCTTCAGGAGGTCGAACACGCGGCGCGACACCTCCGACAGCTCCGGCTTCTTCGAGAGCGGCAGGACGGCGACCTGGTACGGGGCGAGACGCGGGTCGAGCTTCAGCACGACGCGCTCCTGGAGGTTCCCGTCCGCGTCCGGTGCCTGCTCGACGCGGTACGCGTCGTAGAGGAAGGCGAGCGTCGCCCGCGTCGCACCGGCGGCCGGCTCGATCACGTACGGGTGGTAGCGACGGTCGGCGGCCTGGTCGAAGTAGCTCAGGTCCTGCCCGCTCGCAGCCTCGTGCGCCTTCAGGTCGAAGTCGGTCCGGTTGGCGATGCCCTCGAGCTCCGACCAGCCCATCGAGGGGTCAGGGAAGTAGAACTCGAGGTCGACCGTGCGCTTCGCGTAGTGCGAGAGCTCGTCCGCCTCATGCTCGCGTACACGGATGTTCTCGCTGCGGATGCCGAGGTCCTCGTACCAGCGCCGCCGCTCGTCGATCCAGAACTGGTGCCACTCCTCGTCGGTCCCGGGCTCGACGAAGAACTCCATCTCCATCTGCTCGAACTCGCGGGTGCGGAAGACGAAGTTGCCCGGTGTGATCTCGTTGCGGAACGACTTGCCCATCTGTGCGATGCCGAACGGGACCTTCTTCCGGCTGGTGCGCTGGATCGTCGCGAAGTCGACGAACATGCCCTGGGCGGTCTCGGGCCGGAGCCAGACGACCGCGCCCTCGTCGTCGACGGGACCCGCGTGCGTCTTGAACATGAGGTTGAAGTTCCGCGGGTCGGAGAGCGCGCCGCCGCAGTCGGGGCAGACCATCGATGCGAGCTCGCCCGCGGCGATCGCCTCCTCGAGGTGGTCCGCGCGGAAGCGCTTGTGACAGCGGGTGCACTCGACGAGCGGGTCGGAGAAGTTCGCGAGGTGGCCCGACGCCTCCCAGACCTTCGGGTGCATGAGGATGGAGGCATCGAGTCCGACGATGTCGTCACGGAGCTGCACCATCGCGCGCCACCACTGGCGCTTCACGTTCTCCTTGAGCTCGACCCCGAGCGGTCCGTAGTCCCACGTCGAGCGGAACCCGCCGTAGATCTCTGACGACGGGAAGATGATGCCCCGCTGCTTGCACAGCTCGACGATGGTCGGCAGGGTCGCCTCGACCGTCGGCTCGGGGAGGTCGGCGTGCGTGTCGCTCACGGGTCTCGCTCGCAGGCAGGGGCACGGAGGGCCGTGCGCGGATCGGTCATAGGATGCTAGCCGTCGGCCCTCCCCGCTCCCGGACGGGGGACGGACCGTTCCCCGTCCGTATGACGCGAGGACCGCGATGGATCGCTTCACGACCGACACGGCGGTGATCCGTCGCGACGTCGACCGCTTCGACGCCGAGTGTCACGCCGGCTGGCGCGTCATCGGCGGGACCGCCCCCAACGGGGGCTACCTGATGGCCATCGGCGCTCGCGCGATGGCGGAACGCGCCGAGCGGCCCGACCCGGTCACCCTCACCGCACACTTCCTCGCCCCGCCGGCGCTCGGACCGCTCGAGGTCCACACCGAGCTCGTCCGCGAGGGCGGGCGGCACCGCACGGTCGCAGCACGACTCGTCCAGGACGGGATCGAGTGCGTCCGGCTGCTCGGCGCCTTCGGGGACCTCGGACGCGCAGAGGGACCGTCGAAGGTGCTGCGAGAGGCGCCCGGCTGGGCGGATCCGGACACGCTGCCCGATCCGCTCGCCGGGGTCGACGAGGGGCTCGTGCCGGAGATCTTCCACCGTCTCGAGCACCGCATGGCGCCCACGACGATGGGCTGGACGCGTGGCGAGGCGAGCGGCGAGGGCCTCCACGGCGGCTGGTGCCGCTGGCCCGACAGCGACACGTTCGACGTGCTCGGGCTGCTCTTCGTCGCGGACGCCTATCCCCCGGCGGTGTTCGACCTCGGCGTCGCAGAGGTCGCCTGGGCCCCGACCATCGAGCTGACCGTGCAGGTCCGCGCGCGACCCGCACCCGGCTGGCTCGCGACCCGCTTCACCACGCGCGCGCTGACCGACGGCTACTTCGAGGAGGACGGCGAGCTGTGGGACTCGAGCGGGCGGCTCGTCGCCATCAGCCGCCAGCTCGCGCTCGCCGGACGACCGCGACGCGCCTGAACCGCTCCACGCGTCGCGCGCGCTCAGCGCGAGGCGAGCGTCTCCGCGGCCCATGCACGGAGGTCGGCCGCGAGCGGCGCGAGCCCGGCGAGCGTGCGGAGGCGCTCCGTTTCCGTCGCGCCCTTCCGCCAGGCCATGACGTCGGCCACGCTCGGCGCCTCGACGGCGTCCACATCGCGCTCGACGGCGATGCCCTCCCCCGCCGCGATCGCTCCGGGGACGACGACGCGCAGGTACGCGCCGGGGCGTCCCGCCGAGGTGAAGCGTGCGATCATGTCGGGGACGTCGAGGAAGCCCTGCAGCGTGCGGCACGGCATGCGCGGCGCGGTGACCTCGAGCACGACGCCACCGGAGAGGTGCCAGCGCTCACCGATGCGCGCGCCGGACACGTCGAGTCCGTCGACGCGCAGGTTCTCTCCGAGCATCCCCGGCAGCACGTCGCGTCGGAGCGCTGCGGCCCAGTGGTCGGCATCCATCTGCGCGTAGGCGTAGACGGCGCGGTCGACGCCGCCATGGAAGCGACGGTCGACCTGCGTGTCGCCGTCGAGACCCTCCGCCCCGACAGGGACGGCTCCGTCGACGGCCCGCTTGTCGATGGCGGTCCGCTCGGCGCGTCCGTCGGCATGCACGACATCTCGCGCCTCACCGACACAGACCGCGACGACGCGTCCGCCCCGGGACCTCACGCGTCGTCGCCATCGGCGGTGCTCGGGCGGTCCTCCGCCCCACCGAAGCGCCGATCCCGCGCCGCGTACTCGGTGACGCAGCGTGCGAGCTCCGCCTCGTCGAAGTCGGGCCACAGGACGTCGGTGAAGACAAGCTCGGCGTAGGCCGCCTGCCACAGCAGGAAGTTCGAGACGCGCTGCTCGCCGGAGGTGCGGATCATCAGGTCGACGTCCGGCATCGCCGGGTCGTCGAGCCGCGCGGCCAGCGAGCGGGCATCGAGTCGGCGCAGCGCACCCGAGGCGAGGTCGTCCGCGGCACGCCGTGCGGCGTCGACGAGCTCTGCACGTGCGCCGTAGTTGAACGCGATGCGCAGCGTCATCCGCTCGCAGTGCGCGGTGCGCTCCTCGGTGCGCTCGATCAGCTCGATGAGCCGTCGCGGGACAGGGCGAGCACGACGACCGATGAAGCGGACGCGCACGTCACGGTCGATCAGCTCGTCGACGCGGCGGAGCAGGAGCGAGCGGTTGAAGTCGAGGAGGAAGCGGACCTCCTCGGGTGAGCGCCGCCAGTTCTCCGTCGAGAAGGCGTACACCGTCAGGTCGCGGACGCCGAGCTCGAGCGCGCCCTCGACCGTCCGGAAGAGCGCCGCCTCGCCGGCCTCGTGCCCGGCGTTGCGACGCAGCCCACGCGCGTTCGCCCACCGACCGTTGCCGTCCATGATGATGGCGATGTGGCCGGGGATGCGCGCCGGACGACCCGCCCGTGCGGCTCGGCGGCCGGTCACTCCGCTCATCGACGCACTCCACATCTCCCCGGGCATGTCCCGGCGGGACGCCGGGCTGCAGGCTAACCGCGCGCCCAGCCACTCCCTCGGTCGACCGCGTCGTAGCTCCGCAGGCGACGGTCGAGATGGTGCTCGACGAACGCGCGCGCGTACGAGCCAGCGGTGGCCCGCGCATCGGGCCGTTCACGGGCGAGCTCGGGGAGCGCCTGCCAGCTGCCGTCGTCACCGAGGAGCCGGACCGCCTCGACGACGTCCACCTCGACGCGCCGCGTCCCCTCCCCCGCACAGTCGTCGCAGAGGGTCCCACCCCCGACGACGCTGAGCCACGGATGCGGACCGGGCGTCCGGCAGCGCGCGCACGCACCCGTGAGCACGGGGAAGCCGACGACGGACGCCGCACGCAGGAGGAACGCGTCGACGAACACCGCCGCGCTCTCCGGGTCGGCGACGAGCGCGGCGAGGCCAGCCCGCAGCTGCAGCAGCAGCGCCGGATCCCGCTGGCCCTCGGTCGCGACGGTGTCGACGAGTTCGACCATCACCGACGCGGCAGCGTGCAGACGGTCGTCGCGACGCAGCGCCTCGTTCGTGTCGATCGACTCGACCTGCCGGACGATGTCGAGGCTGCGCCCCTCGTGCAGCTCGAGGTCGACATGGCTGAACGGCTCGAGCCGTGCACCGATGCGGCTCCCCGGACGCCGCACACCCTTCGCGACCGCGCGGACCTTCCCACGTCCCTCGAGGAGGAAGGTGACGATGCGGTCCGTCTCGCCGAGCCGGTGGGTCCGCAGGACGATGCCGCGGTCGCGGTAGGCGCGGCTCACAGCAGCGGCCATGGGAAGGGTCGCGGCCCCTCCGGCAGCGGCAGGACGTCCGCGTCGCGGAGGCGTCGTGCGCGTCGCCGGGTGGCCTCGACCTCATCCTCATCGAGCAGCACGGCCAGTGCATCGCCGAGCTCGTCGTCGAGCGCGGCGAGGAGACGGTCGAGCGCCGTCCCGACCGCGTCGCCGAGCGGTGAGGTCGCGAGGTCCCACACCACGGTGCGGTGCTTGTCCTCGACGTTGAACGTGACGCCGTGGTCGACCGCACGCAGGCGCGGTGCGATCGTCCCCTCCCCGTCCTCGACGAGGACGTGTCCGCCCTTCCGGTCCGCGTTGTCGATGACGAGATCGAACGCGGCGAGGAGCACGATCCGCTCCCGGAGCGCCGGATCGTCACCCCGGAGCGCCGGCTCACGCACCGCGAAGTAGTGGAGCTCCGGGTCATGCGGGACGAAGCGCTGCACGCTCCCCGGTCCGAACGGCGCGTCGTCACGGAGCACCGTGTCTGGCACGAGCCCAGCCCCCATCGCCCGATCGACGAGCGACGCGGCCACCTCGCGACGGTGGAGCGTCCCCGCCGGGAAGTCCCACAGCGGTCGCTCACCGTCGCGCGGCTTGTAGACGGCGAGGTCGGACGCATCGAGGTCGTCGACACCCGGCTCACGACCCAGCGCGTCACCGATCGCCGCGAGCGACCGGGGATCGCGGTCGGTGCGGCGGACGAGCAGCGTGGCGTTCGACGCGTCCGTGAAGCGGCCGACGACCTCGAGCGGCGCCGTCCTCAGCCGGTCCAGCTCCGGGTCCTGCACGTCAGCTCGTCAACGGTCCGTGCCCGTTGGTCGCGGGGCAGACGTGGCCCCCGTCGGGCTCGATCGGTCGGCTGCAGAGACGGCAGCGCTCGCGACCCTCTCCGACGATCGCGGCGGCATGCGCGGCGAGGCGGCGCGCCTGATCGCGGTCCATCGCGATGCGACCGGTGCGCGGCTCGGTGTCGCCCTCCGGGACGAACTCGGTCAGCTCGACGTGGAACCGGCCCGTCTCGCGATCGAGACCGACGGCGATCCCGCCGACGCGCCAGATGGGACGGAACGGCGGCTCCAGCGACATCGCGTCACGGTCCCAGTCGGACGCCGGGCGGTCCTCGAGCCGGACGAGGAGCTGCGCCACGAGGTCGCCGAGTCCGGCGACCTGCGCCTTCTCGAGGACGAACTGGACGCGGTGCGTGTCGTCCTCCACCTCGAGGAGGAACGTCCGGTCTCCCGGCACACCGAGGTAGCCCACGGTCACGCGCTTCGGGTCGTCGAACTCCAGGTCCACGATGTCTCCTCGGTCCCGGCTCAGCGCGGGTCGGACGTGTCGTTGATGGCGAGCACGACCGCCGGCGCGCCGTCGGGCAGCAGGATCGTGCTCGAGGACGCCGGCGAGACGACCAGCCGCTGGAAGTGGTCGAGTCCCATGCCGAGATGATGCGCGAGGATCGCCTTGATCACGTCGGCATGGCTCACGAGCACGATCGTGGCGCCACGGTGCTCGGCGGCCAGCCGCTCGGTCGCCTCGACGGCGCGCTGCTGCGCCCCGCGGATCGACTCGCCCCCGGGGAACGTCACCCGCGACGGCGCCTGCTGGATGGTGCGCCACATCGCCCGGCGTCGCAGCTCGGCGAGCGACCGGTCGGTCCAGGTCCCGTAGTCGACCTCGTTGATGCCGCGTTCGATGCGCACACGCAGGCCGTGCGCGTGGGCGACCGGTGCGGCGGTCTCACGGGTGCGTTCCATGGGTGAGGCGTAGACGGCGCGCACGGGCAGGCCGGCGAGCCGACGCGCCGCCGCCTCCGCCTGCGCGCGGCCGCCCTCGTCGAGGTGGAATCCCGGCTTCCGGCCACCGAGGCGACGACCGGTGGTGGGCGTCGTCGCATGTCGCAGGAGGACGAGGGTCGTCGCCGTCACGTCAGCACTCAGTACGCACGGGCGAAGACGACCCGGCGGCCATAGGCCGACGGCTGGCCGCAGGCGACGCACGCACCGTGCTCATCGGGCCCCTCGGTCGGGACGCAGCGTGGCGTCGCCCGCGTGCGCTCCTGGATGCGCTCCTCGCAGGCGGGCTCCCCGCAGTGCAGGGCGTGGGCGAAGCCGGTCGCGACCTGGGCGTCGAACGCGTCGAGGTCGTCGACGCCCGCGGAGCGCTCCTGCCGGAACGCCTCGGCGCGCGCGACGAGCAGCTCGTGGTACGCGTCGAGGCGCGCCGGGAGGCCGTCGACGAGCTCCTCGACGCTGAGCGTGTGCTTCCGCGCGCGACCGTCCTCGTCCTCGTCGCCGATGCGCTGCGCGAGCACGGCCACACCGGCCTCGAGGTCGCGCGGGCCGAGCTCGACGCGGAACGGTGCACCCTTCAGCTCCCAGTCGTTGAACTTGAATCCGGGGCTCTGGTCACGGGTGTCGACATGGACGCGGACCGAGCGTGCACGCAGCAGCTCGGCGACGCGATGCGCCTCCTCGGTCGTCGCCGTGAGCGCGTCGCCGCGGCCGATGGGCACGATGACGACCTGGTGGGGTGCGAGGCGCGGCGGGAGGACGAGACCGCGGTCGTCGCCGTGCGCCAGGATGATCGCGCCGATCATGCGCGTCGACATCCCCCACGACGTCGTGTGCGCGTGCTGGAGCGCGTTCTGCTCGTCCTGGTAGGTGATGTCGAACGCGCGCGCGAAGTTCGTACCGAGGTAGTGCGACGTTCCGGACTGCAGCGCCTTGCCGTCGCGCATCATCCCTTCGATCGTGAAGGTGCGCACGGCGCCGGCGAACCGCTCACCGGGGGTCTTCTCGCCGCGCACCATCGGGATGGCCGCCACGTTGCGCGCGAACTCGTCGTAGACGTCGAACATGCGCAGCGTCTCA
>JAURQY010000122.1 GCA_030835875.1 Nitriliruptorales bacterium
CGGATGTCGTCGCGAATCGCCTCGAGCATCGCACGCCGACCGATCGGGCCCTTCGTGTGCGTGCCCGTGAGCCGCGTCACGTACGCAGGGTCGAATGCGGCGGGCATCGGGTGCACCGCCCGCAGTGCGTCCGCGATGGGCTCGAGGTGCCGCTCGACGTCGAGCACGCCCGCATTGACCGCCGACACGTACGCATCGTCCGGATAGACGTCCCAGGTCCCGAAGACGAGGTCGTCGAGGGAGGCGAGCGGGACGAGGTCCTTCACGAGCGGCGAACGACCCTCATCACGACGGCCGAGCCGAACGGCGCCGAGCTGCGTGAGCGAGCCCACCGGCTCCGCCATACCCCGCCGGATCAGCTCGACGCCGGCGATGAGCGTCGTCGACACGGCACCCAGACCGACACAGAGGACACCGAGCCGACCCTCCGCAGGCCGGATCGTCGGAGGCGCGGGGACGGATGTGGGGGACGACATACAGACTCCGAGCATCGGAAGGGCCGAGAGGGCCGTGATGCTCCCCAGTCTAGGGGTGTCCGTCCGTCCTCAGCGGTCGAGCTGCGAGAGCGCCTCGATGACGGCGAGCTCGAGCTCGCTGCACTGGTCGGGGTCCAATGGCCCGTCCGTGCGGTCGCGGAGCGTGAAGACGTCCGTCGCCTCGTGTCCGACGGTCTGGATCCGTGCGACGACGATGTCGAGCTCGAGCTCAGCGATCGCGCCGGCGATCGCATAGAGGACACCGAGACGGTCCGCCGTCCGGACCTCGACGACCGTCGAACGTCCGGCCGGATCGTCGCTGAACGTCACCTCCGTCGCGACGTCCGGGTGCCGTCCTGGCCGCGAGGCGTTCTCGCGTGCCTTGCGTGCGACACGAGCGCGGACCGCGAGCCGTCCGACGGCCGCATCCACGAGATCCCCCTCGACGCGGGCCCACCACGATCCGGTCGCACCCTCCGGACGGAGCACCCGGAACGTGTCGATGGCGATCCCGTCGGTCCGCGCGAACGCGTCGGCGGCGAGCACCTGTCCGCCGTGCAGCGCGAGGACCCCGGCCACCTTCGCGAACCATCCCGGAGCATCGAGCGCGACCACGTCGAGCTCGTCGACACCCTCGACACCGTCGGGGTCCTGAGCGCCAGGGGTGACGCGCGTGCGCAGTTCACCCGTCGCCGGCGTCGTCGCCGCCATCAGCGTGTGGCGGACGACGGCACGTGGTGTGACGGCCGCCGCGTAGCGGGAGCTCATGCGCGCGAGGTGGTCGCGGACAGCGTCCGCGGTCGCGCCGAGCTCGACAGCGAGCTCCTGTGCGGCGCGGGCGGTGGTCGCCGCGTCGTCGCCCAGCGGGTCGGGTGTGCTTCCGTCGAGCACGGCGGCGGCCTTCCGGACCAAGGTGGTGACGAGGGAGCCGACCCAGTCGTTCCATGCGGTCGGCCCTGTGGCACGGCCGTCGGCGACCGCGAGGAGGTGCAGCGCTGCGAGCCTAGAGGGGGTGCCGACCTGCTCGCTGATGTCTGCGACGACGGCCGGGTCGGCGAGGTCACGTCGACGCGCCGTGTCGGGCAGCAGGAGGTGGAGGCGGACGAGGTCGCCGACCTCCTCGGCGGTCCGCTCGGAGGCGCCGAGCCGGCGGGCGAGCCGGCGGGCCGGCTCCACCCCCGTCTCCGCATGGGGTTCACCGATCGCTTTCCCGACGTCGTGGAGGACCGCTGCGAGCATCAGCGCGTCACGGTCGGCGACCCGCTCGAACGTCTCCGCGGCCCACGGCTCGCGTCGGACGAGCTCAGCGAGCTCCACCGCAGCGTTCCAGCCGTGGCGATCGAGCGTGAAGCGGTGGTACGGGTTGCGCTGCGTCCTGCCCCGGGTCGGCTCCCACTCCGGGAGGAGCGCGGTCAGCACACCGGTGTCGTCGAGCTCGGCGAGCGCGGGGAGCGCCGTCCGACCCGCCCAGAGCACCTGTTGGACGGTCCGACCCTCCCCCACCCCGAGCCCCCAGGTCGCCGCGCCCGCGTCGTCCGTCCGGTCCGTCGCGTGGACGCGCAGCCGGCCCGCACTCCGTCGATCGAGGATCGCCCCGGTCCCGGCGAGTGCGGCGAGCAGCCGGACGGGCAGGTCCGGTGCAGCGAGGTCGTCGCTCTCGGGGATCCGGAGGACTCCGTCCGCGAGCTCGAAACCACCGACGCGATGATCGGACGGGCGTGACCGTCGCCGCCGGCCCCGCACCAGATCGGACCCGATGAGCGCCCACGCGCGTCGATGGATGTGCTCGATCGTGCGTGCCGCGAGCGCGAGGTCGCGGAGCAGCCGGTGCGGGCCGAGCTGTTCCGGTCCGATGTCCTCGTACCCGAGGCGCTGCGCGACCGCCTCATGGTGCTCGAAGCGGACCACGTCCTCCTTCGAGGGCACGCGTGCCGGCGCGTCCGCTCGCCCTGCTCGCTCCGCCTGCGCCAGGTGCAGTGCGACGCGGGCAGCGAGCAGCCGATCCTCGGCTCCTCGCAGTCGGGGCAGGTCAGGCGCACCGATGATGCCTGCCGGAACGAGCGGCTCGAGCCCGGGCGTGCCGACGAGGGCGGCGGCTGCCCAGCGCAACGACTGGATGTCGCGCAGCCCGCCTGCGCCGAGCTTGAGATCCGGCTCGAGCGCCTCGGTCGGCGCGAGCGCTCCAGCATGACGCTCGTCGTCGGCGGCCATGAGCAGGGAGAGGAACCGCTGCGGTCGACGGACGAGTCGTCGGAGCGCCTCGCTCCGGACACGTGCGCTCAATCCGGTCGCACCGGCGATGTCCCGTGCGTCGAGGAGCGCCGTCGCAGCATCGAGCTCGTCGGTCGCTGCGACCGCCTCGCGCCGGTCGCGGACCGCGTACCCGACGGTGAGGCCCACGTCCCAGAGCGGATAGACGACCGTGCGGACCAGCTGCTCGAGGGACGACCGTTCGAGCCCATCATGCAGGAGCAGCAGATCGATATCGGAGGCCGGGCAGAGCTCACCGCGTCCGTACCCGCCGACAGCGACGATCGCGCCGTCTCGGACGAGCTCGGGCGGACAGTCGGCCACCAGTGCTCGGAGCGTCGCGTCGACCGCAGCGGTCCACTCGGCGCACCACGACGCGCCCGGACGAGGCCCCTCGAGCGCGAGCCGGGAGGCGGTGGCTCGCAGTCGAGGGGTCGCGCCGGACGCGTCGTCGGGCACCTCGTCCGGCGCCCTCAGATGGCCTCGTCGTCGGTCTCGCCCGTGCGGATGCGCACGGCTCGATCGACGGAGGTCACGAACACCTTGCCGTCGCCGACCTCGCCCGAACGGGCGACCCCGACGACCGCATCGATCACCGCATCGACGCCCGCGTCCGCGGTCAGGACTTCGAGCTTCACCTTCGGGATGAACTCGACGGTGTACTCGGCACCGCGGTAGATCTCCGTGTGTCCCCGCTGACGGCCGTAGCCGCGCACCTCGGTGACAGTCAGCCCCGCGACGCCGGCCGCCTGAAGGGCGGCCTTGACCTCATCGAGCTTGTGGGGCTTGATGATTGCTGTGACGAGCTTCACCTGGTCCTCCTGATCCGTACGCCCGGCTCGCGCGAGGGTGAGCCCCTTCGGCGCCGGTGCGTCGGGGGAAGCCTGCCGCGACGAGGTCTCGCAGCCGTGACGCGATCGTTTCGACGCCGTTAC
>JAURQY010000123.1 GCA_030835875.1 Nitriliruptorales bacterium
GGTCAGGGGGAACCCGACGTTCTCCGCCACGGTCATGTGCGGCCAGACGGCATAGCTCTGGAAAACCATGCCGAGCCGGCGGTCATAGGTCGGAACGAGAACCCGGTCCCGGTAGACGACGCGACCACCGACGGAGATCACTCCGGACGTGGGGCGCTCGAGCCCCGCGACGCAACGGAGCGTCGTGGTCTTGCCGCATCCGCTCGGACCGAGGAGCGTGAAGAACTCCCCCTCCCGGATGTCGAGGCCGAGGTGGTCGACGGCGACCTTGGCCTCACCGTGGTTGTCGACGAACTCCTTCAGCAGTCCTTCGATTGCGATCATCCGGTCTCGCTCCCCGTTCGCATCGTCGGTCGGGGGCCGCGAGCTGGCCGGGTCCACTTGGACCCGGCCAGCCGCGCGGCCGTCGAACTGTGATCGATCAGCCTTCGGTCGTCCAGATAGCGCTGGCGGCCTCCGCCACCTCGGCCGCAGCGTCAGCGTCCTCGCCGCTCTCGATCGAGACGATCGTGGCACCTGCTGGAGCGCTCGGCGGGATCGACTCGTTGGCCTTGAACTCGACCTCCGTGTGGATCGCCTGGCCCTCCTCCGTCATCAGCCAGCCTGCGAAGCAGGCTGCTGCGTTCGACGACGGGGAGTCCTTGAACAGGACGTTGTAGAAGTCCGTCGTCGGGATGACGTCGAGGTACTTGATCTCGATCGGTGCGCCGTCCGCCTGAAGCTCGGCCCGCGAATCGTCACGGCCACCCGTCGTGGTCAGGTAGTTCCCGGCGACGACCTCGAGCATGCCCGCCGTGCCGCCACGGATGACCACCGGGTCGAACTCCTTGAGGCGCTCGACGTACGCCAGCGTCTCCTCGGCACCCCAGTGGAGGCTCAGCTGGCTGAACGGGTTGCCGCGCGGGTCGACAATGAACTCACCGCGGTACTCCTCAGAGGCCAGCTCGAACCAGGTGTCGGGCAGGTCGTCCGGCGTGCTCAGCGAGGAGTTGTACGCGAGCCCGAGCGGGACGCGGTAGATCCGCACCATGTTCGTGGAGTGGATGATGTCATCCGCGACGCCGAGCGCCGACCAGTCGATGTCGGTGTCGGTGAGGCCACGGTCGTACATGGCCTTGAGCTCGTCGAGATCGCCGTTGGCGAGGTCGACCTCGATGTCCTGGCCCGCGGCGCTCGCCGCGACGACCCGCTGGACGATCTCATCGCTTCGGAGAGCAAGGAACTCGACATCGATACCCGGATAGGTCGCAGCGAACACGGCCTCGATCTGAGCGAAGTTCTCGTCCGCGAAGGTCGCCCAGTAGGAGAACGACCCCTCCTCGGCGCCGGCGGCGCAGACCTCAGCGAGGCCGTCGACGGTCTCCACCTCGGGGGCCGGCTCGGCGGGTGCGGGCTCGACCGGAGCCGGCTCCGGGGCAGCCTCCTCAGTACCTCCGCACGCCGAGAGCAGGAGCATCGCGGCGAGCGGTGCAGCGACCGCGGCGCGCGCGGTGTGTCGTGCTGGCTTGAACCTCATTTGCTTCTCCCTTGAATGGTATTGTGATGAGGACCGGTCGGCGAACTACTGCGCTAGTCCGGATGAAGGACGATCCACTCGCCTTCCCCCTCTCGAACGCCGCTTCCACATCGGGAGTGGGGGCGGCGCTGGACATCGTATACAAGCTAGGGCAGGTGTCCAGGCACGCCAAATCCTCGACTCCCGCCGGCGATCGATGTCCTCGGACCCGACCTACGTCAACCGTCGGACGCCGCGGAGTCGACCGTCGCGACGATCGTGGCGTCGGGGTAAAAGCCGTCGGGATACGTCGGGCAGACCGCCGTGTACGTGCCGTCCCCGCGGAGCAGCACGTGCCCGTCGTAGTCCTTCGCGAGCATGAACTCGCGCGCCTCCTCGACGCTCGTGAAGGCCTTGGTGCAGCGGTCCACGTCGAAGGAGGTCAGGCCCGCCGTCTCCTGCTCGGAGCCTCCGGTCGGTGTGGAGCACTGGCTCATGGTCGTTCCCCCTCCGCAGACGAGCGGGGAGAGCGTAGGCGTGCGCCTCGGTCGCCTGCTCGGGCTCGCCGCTCTCCCCTGATCCGACACGGCACACGACCCGAAACGAAGCGAGGCACCGATGTGCACACTGATCAGCGTGGCCTCAGCGGGGTCCGACCACGCCACTGCGACGCGCTCACGCTCGTGCCCTGACCGCCGACCGCGAGCGGGCGCAGAGCACGCTCAGCCGCGCCGCACCGCCGCGATCGCGGCACGCACGACGACGAAGCCGGCGACGACTCGCACTGCGCGGCCGAACGCGCCAGGCCCGCTGCGCTCCTCGACGGCCACCATCGCGACACCGCCGGACGCACCGGTCGACGCTGCCGGCGCAGCGTGCAGCGCACCCTCGCCGGAGCGCACGAGCGACCGTGTCCCGCGCGTCCCGTCCGCGTCCCCACGACGCCGGTGCCAGCGCTCCCACAGCACGAGCAGCGACGGCAGCACGAGCACCGCGCCGAGCAGCGACAGCGTGATCGCGAGGCTCGTCACCTGTCCGAGCTGGCGGAACGGCGTCAGCGTCGAGGTGACGAGGATCCCGAAGCCGGCGGCGGTCGTGAACGCGGACCCGGCGAGCGCGCCACCCGTGCGGGTCGTCGTCTCACGGATCGCGTCCTCGATCGACGCGAACTGCTGGCGGTCCTCCTCGAAGCGGCGCGCCATGTGGATCGTGTACGGCACACCGATGCCGATCGCGAGGCTCGCGAGCGTCGCGGTGACCGGGCCGAACGGGATACCGGCGAGGTACATGCCACCGAACGTCCAGAGCACGACGAGCGCGACCGGGATCATCGTGAGCACGCCGAGGAACGGACGGCGGTTCTCGATGCCGAACGAGATCATCAGCACGAGCGTCGCGGCGACGAGCGTGACGAGCAGCGACGACAGCTGCGAGTCGACGAGTCCGTCGGTGATCGCCGAGCTGATGATGTTCTGCGAGGTCGCGACGGCCGTGAGCCCCGCGGCGGTCGCCGGCGTGAGCGCTACGCCGATCGCGTCGCGCAGCTCGAGCGCGCGGTCCTCCCCCGCCTGCGTGGTGACCTCGAGGAGCGCCGCGGTCGGCACCCCACCGTCGGTCGCGAGGACCGTGCTGAGCCCGGCGGCACCCGAATCAACGAGGACGTCGAGCGCCGCGCTCACGTCCGCACCAGCGGCGAAGCGGCCTGCCTGCGGGTCCCAGCCGGCGGCCATGAGCGCACCAGCGGTCGCCGGGTCGGCCGGCATGCCGTCGGGCCCCGGCAGGAACGCCGTCTGGAGCACCGAGAGGACGGAGCGGACCTGCGCGACGTCGCCGACGGGCGTGGCGACGGTGACGACGTCGGGCGTGCCCGCGAGGTCATCGATGGCGTCGGCGAGCGCGTTCATCCCGTCGGCCGTCGCGAGCGCGTCGCCCTCGACCAGCACCTGGGTCGTCTCGCCGAAGCCGCCCGAGAAGCGCTCGGAGATCAGTTCGAGGGTGAGGACCTGCGGCGCGTCCGGCGGGAGGAAGTCGGTGAACGAGAACTTCGTCTCCAGGTTGGTGAACCCGACCCAGCCCGCACCACCGAGCGCGACCATGACGGCGAGCGTGAGCGCGGGGACCTTCTCGGCGAGCACGGCCGTGCGACCCATGAGCTGCGGCAGCAGGCGCGAGGACGTCGCACCCATGCCGTCGGTCGGGAGGGTGCCACGACGCTCGCCTCGCCGGTCGAGGAGCACGCGGACCGCCGGGACGAAGGTGAGCATCAGGACGAACGACGCCACGATGCCGACCGCGGACATGATGCCGAAGTCCACGAGCGCGGGGATCGGGCTGAACACGTTCGCGAGGAACCCGATGACGGTCGTGACGGTCGCGAGCACGAGCGCGATGCCGACCGTCCCGATCGCGCGGCCGATGGCGACGTCGACGGACGCGCCCGCGCCGGCCTCGTCGCGGTAGCGCGAGGTGAGGTGGATGCCGTAGTCGACGCCGAGGCCGACGAGGAGGATCGGGACGATCTGCGCGACCTCGCTCAGGTCGCCGACGAGTCCGGCCATCTGCAGCAGCGCCGTGATGCCCTGCGTCCACACGATCGCAATGACGATGGTGAGCATCGTGAGACCCATGTCGGCCGACGTGCGGCGGATCGCACGGCCGCGCGTGCTGTTCCCACCCGGGCGCAGCCAGAACACGAACAGCAGCACGCCGATAATGATGGCGAACGCGGTGCCGAACAGGCGTCCGATCTCGGCCTGGAAGTCGAACGAGCCGTCGTCGAACAGCAGGCTGAACGAGAACGGGCGCAGCTCGACGCTGTCGGTCGCGAGACTCTCGAGGACCTCGGCGACGGCCGTCTCGCGAGCGACCTGCGCGTCGAGGTCGCTCGTCGCGGATACGAACACGAGCACGAGGCCGACGTCGCTGTCGGTGCCGACGTCGCCGGGGACGAGCTGCGTCGCGAACGCGGCCTCCGGTCCCGCCTGCGCGAGGACCTGCGTGTAGAGCGTGTCGAACGCATCGTCGTCGAGCGCTGCCGGGTCGAGGCCGGCCTGCGCGGCGGCGAAGACGACCGGGTCGAGGAACGTGACGACCGCCGGCTGCCCCGGGTTCGGCGCACCGATGACGTCACCGAGCCCGGCCTCCTCGAGCGCGGGCAGGATGCGGGAGACGACCGCGTAGCCCTCGGGGCTCATCACGTCGCCGCCCTCGGAGCGCACGACGACCTGCATGACGCTCGCGACCGAGTCCTCACCGAACAGCTCGCCGATGCGCTCGGACGCGAGGATCTCGTCGCTCTCGGGGGAGAACGCCTCCTGCCCGGTCGCGTTGACGAGCTGGGTGTTGAGGTAGCCGAACCCGGCGGTCGCGACGAGCGCGACGACGAGCACGAGGACGGCGCGTCGCTCGACGGCGCGGGCGAGCAGGCGGATGAGCGTCTTCACGGGAGCTCCTGAGGATGCGCGGGGCGCAGGAGGATGTCGGACAGCAGTGTCGTGTACGGGACAGTACCGTAGCGGAGATGAGGCCGGCGTGAGCGGCCGGCCCGATGGGCCCGCCGATCGGCGATGAGGTGACGCGGTGGACGAACGACTCGACCCCAGGGTTCGTCGCACGCGCGCCGCTGTCCTTGCCGCCGCCGCCGAGGTGCTCGGCGAGGGTGGCCTCGGTGCGTTCTCGCTCGACGCGGTCGCGCAGCGTGCCGACGTCGCCCGCTCCACCCTCTACCGCCACTGGCCCGACCGTGAGCACCTGCTCCTCGACACGGTCGCCGCGCACGGTCCCGTCGCCGAGGATCCCGACACCGGGCGGCTGCGCGACGACCTGCTCGCAGCCGTCGGACCGTTCAGCGCGTTCATCGGTGACGGGCACACGCGCGCGATGCTGCTCTCGATGCTCGCCGAGGCGGCACGCGACCCGGCGGTCGCCGCGCTCCACGAGCGGCTGACCGAGGCACGGCGCGACCTGCTGCGGCGGCTCGTAATGCGCGCCGTGGCCCGCGGCGAGCTGCCCGGCGATGTCGACGTCGAGCTCCTCCTCGACGACCTTGCTGCGGGAGTGATCCACCGCGCGTTCGTGCTCGGCCGCGAGGTCGACACCGAGCATCTCGCCGCGCACGTCGACCGCTTCCTTGCCATCCACGGCGCGGACGCGGACGCCATCGGCCCGCGCCGCTGACGGACACGTGCGCTCCGCGCGAGGCGCCCGTGAGCGGCCCGTGAACCCCCCTCCGTACCTCTCGCACCTCCCGCCGCGCCCTCGTCGCGGGACACCTCGAGAGGAGCTCCCATGCGCGTCCTTCAGATCGCCCCGCCCTGGTTCCCCGTCCCGCCGACCGGCTACGGCGGCATCGAGTGGCTGGTGTCGTCGCTCGCCGACGGGCTGACCGCGCTCGGGCACGACGTGACGCTCGTGGCGAACGGCGACAGCGAGACGAGCGCCGAGCTCGTGAGCGTGTTCGACGGGTCGACGCCGCAGCGGCTCGGCGACGTGTGGATGGATGCGGCGCACGCGGTGACCGCTTACCTGCACGCGAACGACGTCGACGTCGTCCACGACCACACCGGCGTCATCGGCCCGGCGATCGCCGCAGCCGGCGGCCTGCGCACCCCCGTCGTGAACACGCTGCACGGCCCGTGGACGGACGGCAACACGCTGCTCTACCGCGCGATCTCGCGCCGCGTCGCGCTCACGTCGATCAGCCACGACCAGGCCGCGCGCGCACCGGAGGGCGTGCGGGTCGCCGCGGTCGTGCACAACGGCATCGAGCTCGACGCCTACCCGGTCGGACGTCAGCGGGAGGACTTCCTGCTGTTCGTCGGTCGCGCGTCACCCGAGAAGGGGCCGGAGGTCGCCATCGAGGTGGCACGCCGCGTCGGCCTCCCGCTCGTGATGGCGATGAAGGTGAACGAGCCCGACGAGCACCGGTACCTCGCCGAGGTCGTGCAGCCGGCGATGGAGCGTGTGGACGTGCACGTGGAGCTGCGCACCGACGTCGGTCACGAGCAGAAGGCGGACCTCATGATGCGGGCGCGGGCCGTGCTCGTCCCGATCGGCTGGGACGAGCCGTTCGGGCTCGTGATGGCCGAGTCCGCCGCCTGCGGGGCGCCGGTGATCGCGTTCCGTCGCGGTGCCGCGCCCGAGCTCGTGCTCGACGGGATCTCGGGCCGGCTCGTCCCACCGGGCGACGTCGACGCGATGACCGCCGCGGTCGCGGACATCGACCGCATCGACCCGCTCGACTGCCGCGCGTGGGCGGAGGGGCGCTTCTCCGCGCGACGCATGGTCCGCCGTTACCTCCGCGTCTACGAGGAGCTCATGCCCGCACGGCGTCGCGACATGTTCCCATCGGCATCGCTCCCCCCTGCCGCCATGTCCGCGACGAACGGGCATCGCAACGGCCATGGGAACGGTCACCGCGACGCAGCGCATGACGAGGCGACAACCTCCCGGCTGATCCGCATCACGACCTCGCCGGATGCCACATGACCGAACGCGGGCCGCTGAGCGAGGTGCTCTGCGTCCGCGGCGACGCGTTCGTGATGTCGAGCGCGAACGGGGACATCGTCCCCGGCGGCGACCAGGGCTACTACGACCGCGACACCCGCTTCCTCGACCGCCTCGAGCTGCGCATCGACGGGCGGCCACCGATCCACCTCGCCACCGTGTCGACGGGTGGTGACAGCGCGCTCTTCCACGCGTGCCTCCCGCCGACACATCCCGGCGAGGCCGACCCGACCGTGTCGCTCGTGCGCCAGCGGGTCGTCGACGGGGGCCTGCGCGATCGCATCACGCTGCGCAACGCCTCGCCACTCCCCGTGACGCTCGACGTGCACGTGCGGATCGGCGCGGACTTCGCATCCGTGCAGGACGTGAAGCACGGCCGAACGCTCGAGGAGGTCGACGCGAGCGCGGACGGCGCGACGCTGCGGATGACCTCCGGCGACGGGATGCAGTGGACGCGCGTCGTCGTGCCCGGTGGCACGGCTGAGGAGCGCCGACTGGTCGCGATCGTCACGATCCCTGCGCGCGGCGAGACGGTCGTGCTCATCGAGGCGGACACCTCGTCCTCGCACGACGGCGACGAGATCCGCTGGCCCCTCGTCCGTGCACCGGGCGGCACCGGTGTCGCGTCGCGCGCGACGACACGCACGAGCGTCGACTGCTCGGACGGGCGGCTGCGACGGCTCGTGGACCGCTCGCTGCGCGACCTCGCGTCGCTCGACCAGCGCGACCCCGAGGCGCTCGGCGACCGCTACGCGGCGGCGGGCAGCCCGTGGTTCCTCACCCTCTTCGGCCGCGACGCGCTGTGGACCGCGTTCATGGCGCTGCCCTTCGACCCCGAGCTCGCCCGCGGGACGCTGCGCGTGCTCGCTCGCCGGCAGGGCACGCGGTTCGACCCGATCAGCGAGGAGCAGCCGGGCCGCATCGTCCACGAGGTCCGGTTCGGCACACCCGAGAGTCGCGGCGGGCTCCTCGAACGTTCCTACGGGTCGATCGACGCGACCCCGCTCTTCGTCATCGTCGCCCACGAGGCGTGGCGGTGGGGACTCGACGAGGAGGAGCTCGTCGCGCTGATGCCACACGTCGAGGCGGCGCTCACGTGGATGCGCGAGTACGGCGACGTCGACGGCGACGGGTTCCTCGAGTACGCGCGGCATGCGGACACGGGCGACGACGGGCACGTGCGCCGGCTCGCGAACCAGGGCTGGAAGGACTCGGGCGACGGCATCCGCTTCGCCGACGGCACGGTCGCCGGCCCGCCGATCGCGCTCGCCGAGGTGCAGGGCTACGCGTACGCGGCGGCCGTGCGAGGCGCCGAGCTGCTCGAGCATCTCGGACGTCCGGGTGCGGCCGAGTGGCGGCGCTGGGCGGCGACGCTGCGGCGACGCTTCCGCGAGGCCTACTGGATCGAGGACGCGCTCGGCCCCTATCCGGCGATCGCGCTCGATGAGCACAAGCGCCCGGTCGACGGTCCCGCGTCGAACATGGGGCACCTGCTCATGACCGGGATGCTCGACACCGCCGAGATCGCGCACGTCGCACGTCGGCTCACGCACCCGTCGCTCGCGTCGGGCTGGGGGCTGCGCACGCTCGCTGCGACATCGGGCGGGTTCAACGCCCTCTCCTACCACTGCGGATCGGTGTGGCCGCACGACACGGCGATCGCCGTGTGGGGGCTCGCGCGCACAGGACGTGCCGCGGAGGCGCTGATGCTCGCGCGTGGGCTGGTCGATGCGAGCCCGTGGTTCGACTACCGGCTGCCGGAGCTCTTCGCCGGCTTCGCCGCCGAGGACACGGTCACCCCCATCCCCTACCCGGCCGCGTGCCGACCGCAGGCATGGGCGTCCGCGAGCGCGCTGCTGCTGCTGCGGAGCATGCTCGTGATCGAGGCGGACGTCCCGCACGGCGCGCTGACGCTGCGACCGCTCGTCCCGCTCCCCTGTGAACGGATCGAGCTCACCGGACTGCGCGTCGCCGACGGAACGATCGACGTGACCGTGGATGGTGGTGCGGTCGCCGTGCAGGTCCACGATGCCGGCGTGCAGGTCGCGATCGAGGCGCAGCGCTGACGCGTGGGATCTGCTGGTCGTCCCGGGAACGACGAGGCCCGGGAACGGATCCGGATGGGGAGCGCGGGGGAGCGACGGTCCGGACCCGTTCCCGGGCACGACGAACGTTCGCTGATGGCCCTCACGGACCCATCACCCGCCCCGCACGCGCCCCTCACGTCTTCCGCACGGTTCGGCTGCCCGGGCATGCGGCCGATCACGCCGCGCGCACGGCACTCGCGTGCCCCGATGCAGGGCAGCCAGGTGAGTACCGTCCCCGCATGGTCAGGACACGAGACTCATCGCGGGAGCGGGCGCGCGGACGCGCGGGCCTGCTCGCCCTCGCGACGCTCGGCGCGGCCGGTGCGGTGCTGCTCGGCCTCTTCGCCGTCTCCGAGGTGACCGTCGCCGCCGACGGCACGCTCACCGAACCGTTCTGGGCGCTCGCGCTCGGGACGCTCGCGCTGACCGGCGCCGGACTCGTCGCCCTCGTCCTGCTGTTCCGCAGCGTCCTCAGGCGGATCCGCTGCGGGCGCGGCGGCTGCTGACCAGAGCCCGACCGCTCACCGGACGTTACGAGTTCGCGGGTGCCTGCCGGGTGCGCAGCCGATCGACGCCCCACATCACGAGCCCGAGCACGAGGAACCCGGCCACGAGGATCCCGGTCCAGACGGCGACGCCCGCGTAGCCGAGCTCCCCGACATCGATGAAGAAGTACGGGTACTCCCCCACGATCGGTCCCCGAACGAGCCAGTAGCCGAGGTAGGCGATCGGGTAGACGAGCCACGCGACCGGGTGCCACAGCCGCAACCGCCCGCGCGCGACCGCACCCACCCACCACACGATGCCGAGGAGCGGCGACAACGAGTGCGCCGTCACCTCAGGGATCCACAGCCACCAGTACTCGACCTCCTCCGGGCCGCCGAGCACGAACCAGAAGGCGAGCCCGACGAACAGGATGTAGAGCGAGAACGCCGCCTGCACGGGCGCCGGCGAGAACCAGCGGGCGAGCCGGCCCCGCCCGGTGAGCAGCGCCGCCGCCATCACCACGATCAGCGTGTTCGTCAGGTTCGTGAAGTAGCTGAGCGTGATGATGTGCTCGGTCAGCCACTCGCTCACCGGCGCGTTCACGAGCCGGCGCACGTGCCAGATGGCGACCCCGACCGCGGACGACGTGAGCCACACCCACAGCAGCATGCGCTGCCAGCCGACCTCGACCCGCTCCCGCGCTCCGACGACCTCCACGTCCATA
>JAURQY010000124.1 GCA_030835875.1 Nitriliruptorales bacterium
CTCGAGCTTCGCGCGCAGGCGTTCCAGCGCATCGACGACGATGGCCGCGTGGTCGTAAGCGAACCGTTCGACCGGCCACGCCGCGGCCTCGGCCGCCGGCACCACCGCCGTGCGTCGTCCGGCGGAAGGGATGTGCGGCCGAGCGGACAGCGCGAGGTAGGCGACCGACACGACTCGGGCCCGGGGATCGCGGGCCGGTTCGCCGTAGGTGCGGAGCTGCTCGAGCAGGACGGTGGGGCCGTCGCTCCCGGACAGCTCCGCGAGCGCGCGGTGCGCGGTCGCGTCGAGCGACTCATCGTCGCGCACGCGACGGCCGGGGAGCGACCAGCGTCCCGACTGCAGTGCATCGTCCGGCTCGACGAGCAGCAGCGTGAGCCGTCCGTCCTCGATCGCCATCGCGGCGACGTCGACGGCGACCGCGCAGCTCGAGACCGGTGCGGAGCCGCTCATGCCGGGATGCTCCTGTGCAGGGTGTCGGACGCTCAGGCCGAGGGGATGACGTCGATGCCGGCGTCCTGCAGCCGAGCGATGACGCGGTCACCGTCGCCGGCGTGCAGCTCGACCATGCGCGTCGCGGCGAGCGGCACCACCGTCCGGTAGGCGAGTGCGGCCGCATCCTCCGCGGTGGCGGCCACGCAGACGTCGCCGGCGAGTCCGACGACGACGACGCGCTCCGCTCCGTGCGCGTCGAGCAGGGCGCCGAGCTCGGTGCGCGTGACGTCGCCTCTCACGGGGTCGCGCACGCTGAAGCCCGAGTAGCCGTCCTCGCCACCGACACCCTTCTGCACCACCGGCCCGTCGACGACGAGATCGGGGTGGAGCGCCGCTCCCCACGTGTCGCGCACGCAGTGGACCGGCCAGGGCCCGCCGTCGGTCGCGAAGTGCGGTGTGCGCTCCGGGTGCCAGTCCTGCGTGTAGACGACGAGACCGCCTGCCTCGCGGCACGCGGCGACCCGGGCGTTGACCTCGGGGAGGATGGCCAGCGCATCGTCGACCGCGAGGCCGCCGGCGGGATCGGTGAAGTCGTTCTGGACGTCCACGACGACGAGCGCGGTGCGAGCGTCGTAGTCCTCGATCGGCTGCATGGGGGCTCCTTCCTCAGCTGGTGCGCTGCTCGGTGAGGTGCTCGGTCGCGATGCAGGCCTCGCCGGGGGCGAGGTCGAGCGCGGTCCGGGGGAGCTCGGCCATCGCGGACCGGTGGTGCGCGCGTGCGGCGTCGAGGTCCGCCACCTCCCCCCGCTCGCCCTGCTCGATGAGGCGGACCTGGAGTGGGCGGCTCGATCCGGGTCGACGCATCCCGGCGGGACGCAGCAGCTCTCTTGTCGCGACGCCGTCGACGAGCGCTCGGGATGCGACCTTCCAGCGGCCGACGGTCGCCTTCTCGCTGCCGGCCTTGGCGACGGGCTCGAGCTCGCCCCCCGGGTGCGTCGCGCGTGCGACGAGCTTGTAGACGAAGCCGACGGTCGGTGCGCCCGATCCCGTCACGAGCGACGTCCCCACCCCATACGCGTCGACCGGCGCGTCGGAGAGCCGCGCGATGGCGTGCTCGTCGAGGTCGCCGGAGACGACGATGCGCGCGGACGTGGCTCCGGCCGCGTCGAGCGTCGTACGCGCACGTCGGGACGCCGCGGCGAGGTCGCCCGAGTCGATGCGGATCCCGCCGAGCGCCGCGCCAGCGACGTCGAGCGCCGTGACGATCCCGCGCTCCGTGTCGAAGGTGTCGACGAGCAGCGTCGTCGAGGGACCGGTCGTGCCGAGCTGCGAGGCGAAGGCGGAACGCTCGTCGTCATGCGCGAGGATGAACGCATGGCCGGTCGTGCCGGCGGTCGGGATCCCGTAGCGACGGCCCGCCTCGAGGTTGGACGTCGCGTCGAAGCCGACCAGCGCGGCCGCCCGGGCCGCGGCCACGGCGGCCTGCTCGTGGGTGCGGCGCGATCCGAACTCGAGCAGGCGCCTCCCATCGGCGGCCGAGACCATGCGGGCCGCTGCCGCGGCGATGGCCGAGTCGTGGTTGAGGATGCTGAGCAGGAGCGTCTCGACGAGCAGCGCCTCCGCGAACGGCGCGACGACGGTCATCACGGGCGATCCGCCGAAGTGGATCTCGCCCTCGCGGTAGGCGTGCACGTCGCCGCGGAACCGGAAGTCCGCCAGCCAGCGCAGCGTGGACGGGCTCACGATGCGCTCCGCCTCCAGCCAGCGGATCACTTCGTCGTCGAACCGGAACGCCTCGAGGGCTTCGACGGCGCGTCCGATGCCGGCGACGACGCCGTAGCGCCGTCCCGCCGGCAGGCGTCGGGCGAACAGCTCGAAGACGCTCGGGCGTGCGGCTGTCCCGTCGTGCAGCGCCGCATCGAGCATCGTCAGCTCATAGCGGTCGGTGAGGAGGGCGGTCGGGTCCGCGGTGAGCGATGGCACGGGGACGACTCCGGATCCGGCCCGCCACCGACGCGGTGCGTCGAAGGGACCGTGGTCGAGACAGGACGAGCGTGGGGCGGGAGCGGGGCAGATGTTGTGGTCATAGTGACCTTAACTGCCCGAGGGCGAACGCGCAAGGCGCAGGGGCCTATCCTGCGGCTCGGGCGACCAGGCGGACGGTCGTCATCGCGCGACGCACGGCTGGTGGATCTCGACAGGATGGTGCAGGGATGGCGTTCTCGGGACAGGCGCTCGTGCGGGGGATGGCGAACCGCTGTGCGCGCTGCGGTGCGCGGGGGATCTTCCGCTCCTACTACCGGCTCTACCCGAACTGCCGCGCCTGCGGGATGCGGTTCGAGCGGGAGTCGGGGGAGTGGACCGGCGCGCTGATGATCATCATCGCGTTCACCGAGATCCTCTTCGCGCTCTGGTTCGGGATCGGCCTGTGGGTGACCTGGCCGGACGTCCCGTGGGTCCTGCTGCTCGTCGGCGGCATCGCCCTCAACATCCTCGTCCCCGTCCTCTTCTACCCGTGGTCGCAGTCGGTGTGGATCGGACTCCACTACTCCTTCGTGCCGCTCGACGCCGCCGAGGAGGCGGACGCGATCGCCGCACTCGCTGCGGACGATGACCCTGAGGCCGGCACCGGCCGCGCGGGGAGCTGAGGTGACCGGCGCGCTCCGAGAGGATGACGTCCGTCACGTGGCCGCGCTCGCGCGGCTCGACCTCGACGACGCCGAGATCGCGGCGCTGACGCCGCAGCTCGCCGCGATCCTCTCCTACGCCGAGCAGGTCGGCGAGGTCGCGGCCGACGACGTCGAGCCGATGACGCACCCGCTCGGCCTCGTCGATGTGCTCCGTGACGACGTGCGCGCGCCCGGGCTGCGCGCCGATGATGTGCTTGCCGCAGCACCCGATCCGCAGCAGGGGCGCTTCGGCGTCCCGCGCATCGTCGAGGAGGACGCGTGAGCGACGCCGCGCTCACCGGCATGGGCGCTGCGGCGCTCGCGGACGCGCTCCGTGCGCGCGAGGTCAGCACGCGCGAGGTCGTCGACGCGCACCTCGACCGCATCGCGCGCCACGACGGGGTCGACGCCGACGGGGACGTGTGGCACGCGCGTCCGAGCGAGGAGCTCGGACGCGACGACGTGCATGCGTTCCTCGTCGTGACCGCGGGGTCGGCGCGCGCGCACGCGGACGACATCGACCGTCGTCGCGTCGCCGGGGAGGACCTCGCACCGCTCGCTGGCGTCCCGCTCGCGCTCAAGGACGTCCTCACGATGCGCGGCGTCCCGACGACCTGCGGGTCCCGCATGCTCGAGGGATGGGTCCCGCCGTACGACGCGACCGTGACGCGCCGGCTGCGCGAGGCGGATGTCGTCGTGCTCGGCAAGACCAACATGGACGAGTTCGCCATGGGCTCGTCGACGGAGAACTCCGCGTTCGGGCCGACCCGCAACCCGTGGGACCTGGACCGCGTCCCCGGGGGCTCGTCCGGCGGATCGGCCGCCGCGGTCGCCGCCGGCATGGCGCCGCTCGCCATCGGGACCGACACGGGGGGATCGATCCGACAGCCGGCCGCGTTCACCGGCATCGTCGGGGCGAAGCCGACCTACGGGGCCGTGTCACGTCACGGACTCGTCGCGTTCGCGTCCTCGCTCGACCAGGCGGGTCCGTTCGCGCGTGACGTGACGGACACGGCGCTGCTGCAGATGGTGCTCCAGGGTCACGACCCGCACGATGCGACGTCGGACCCGATGCCGCGTGCGGACCTCCTCGCGACGCTGCGCGACGGGGTCGCGGGGCTCCGCATCGGCGTGGTCGAGGAGCTCGAGTCCGCCGGCTGCGAGCCGGGGGTCCGCACGGTGTTCCTCGACGCGATCGCGACGCTCGAGCGGCTCGGCGCGACCATCGAGCGAGTGTCGCTCCCGCACGCCCCCTACGGTCTGCCGGCCTACTACCTCGTGGCACCGGCCGAGGCGTCCTCGAACCTCGCACGCTTCGACGGGGTCCGCTATGGCCTGCGCGTCGACGCGCCGTCCGCGGAGGCGATGAACGCGGCGAGCCGAGCGGCCGGCTTCGGTCCCGAGGTCCGGCGTCGCATCATGATCGGGACCCACGCGCTCTCCTCCGGATACGTCGACGCCTACTACCTCCAGGCGGCGCGCGTCCGCACCCTCATCGCCCGCGACTACGCGTCCGCGTTCGCGCACGTCGACGTGCTGGTGAGCCCGACGACCCCGACGGTCCCGTTCCGGCTCGGTGAGCGCACGGACGACCCGCTCGCGATGTACCGCAGTGACGTCGCGACCGTCCCCGCATCGCTCGCCGGCATCCCTGCCCTGTCGGTCCCGGCCGGGACGGCGGAGGCGGAGGACGGGTCCGGACCGCTTCCGGTGGGCCTGCAGATCATGGCGCCGCTGCGCGAGGACGCGCGCAACTACCGGGTCGCCTTCGCGCTCGAGCAGGCGCTCGGACTCGACCCCGACCCCGGCGCGCACGGTGGTCCGCGCGCGCTGCCTCTCGCGCGTCCGCAGGGAGGTGCGGGATGACCCCGTGGCTGGAGGGCTACGAGCTGGTCGTCGGTCTCGAGGTCCACGTCGAGCTCTCGACCGCGACGAAGATGTGGTGCGGCTGTGCGACGACGTTCGGTGACGAGCCGAACACGAACGTGTGCGCGGTCTGCTCTGGTCAGCCGGGGGCGCTCCCGGTCCCCAACCGGCGCGCCGTCCACGACGCGACACTTCTCGGCCTCGCGCTCGGGGGGTCCATCGCTCCGCGATGCCGGTTCCACCGCAAGAACTACTTCTACCCGGACCTCGCGAAGAACTACCAGATCAGCCAGTACGACGTACCGCTCGTCACCGAGGGCCGGCTCGAGGTCGAGGTCGAGCGTGACGGGGAGCTCGTCACCGAGGTCGTCGGTATCGAGCGGCTCCACATGGAGGAGGACACCGGTAAGTCGCTGCACCTGGGCGCGACCGGGCGTCTGCACGGCGCGGACCGCTCGGCGATCGACTACAACCGCTCGGGCGTGCCGCTCCTCGAGGTCGTCTCGCATCCTGACATCCGCGACCCCGAGACCGCGCAGGCGTACCTGCGCGAGCTGCAGGCGATCGTGCGGACGCTCGGCGTCTCCGATGCGAGGATGGAGGAGGGTTCGATCCGGTGCGACGCGAACGTGTCCGTGCGTCGTCCGGGTGCGGCGCTCGGGACGCGCTGCGAGATCAAGAACCTGAACTCCGTCCGCTCGCTCGGTCGCGCGATCCGCTTCGAGGCGCTGCGCCAGGTGCAGGTGCTCGACGAGGGCGGCGCGATCGTGATGGAGACACGCCACTGGGACGAGGAGGCCGGCGTCACGCGCACGCTCCGACGCAAGGAGACCGTGACGGACTACCGCTACTTCCCCGATCCGGACCTCGTCGAGATGACGACCACGTCCGAGGCCGTCGAGGCGGTCCGTGCTGAGCTCCCCGAGCTGCCCGCTGCAGCCCGGGCGCGTCTCGCGGCGGCGGGGGTGCCCCGTGCGCAGGCCGCGACCGTGCTCGCGGGCGGCATGCTCGGACTGCTCGATGACGCCGTCGCTGCCGGTGCGTCGGCACCGGCGGTCGCGAACTGGCTCGCCGGCGAGGTCACGGGGCAGCTGTCCGCACAGGATGTCGCGATCGAGGCGACGGGGCTCACCGGCGCCCACCTCGCGGAGCTCGTCGCGATGGTCGATGACGGCACGCTGTCCTCGACGATGGCGAAGCAGGTGCTGGGTGCCGTCCTCGAGGGCGGGGGGGTGGAGGGGCCGCGTGCGGTCGCCGCTGCTCGCGGGCTCGAGCAGATCGGCGACGACGACGCGCTCGGAGCGGTCATCGACGAGGTCGTCGCTGCGAACCCTGATGCGGCGGCCGCGGTCCGGGCGGGGAACGAGAAGGCGATCGGGGCGCTCGTCGGGCAGGTGATGCGCGCGACGCAGGGCCGTGCCGATCCGAGACGGACCAACGAGCTGCTCCAGCAGGCGATCATGGCGGGCGAGGGCTGATCGGGCCGGCTGGTCCCTCGACGTGCCGCCCCCGTGAGGTCGCCTACCTTGCGGCGAGACGGACCGGCGAGGGTTCCGAACCAGTCCGATGAGCACGGGATCGACCGCGGAGGTGGGTGGGATGCTCGAACGCATCACGTCACCCGCCGACCTGCGCACCCTCACGGGTGAGCAGCTCACCGACCTCGCCGACGAGATCCGCGCGGCGATCGTCGCGGCGGTCGCGCGCTCGGGCGGTCACCTCGGACCGAACCTCGGGGTCGTGGAGCTCACGATCGCGCTGCACCGAGTCCTCGAGTCGCCGCGCGACCGCATCGTGTGGGACACGGGTCATCAGGCGTACGTGCACAAGATGCTCACCGGCCGTGCCGGCGCGTTCAGCTCGCTGCGGACGGCGGGCGGCCTCGCCGGGTATCCGTCGCGCGAGGAGTCGGCCCACGACATCGTCGAGAACTCCCACGCCTCGACGGCGCTCTCCTGGGCGGCCGGGCTCGCGTGGCCGGAGCGCGACCGTGAGGACGACGCGCGTCGCCGCACCGTCGCCGTCGTCGGGGACGGCGCACTGACGGGTGGCATGGCCTACGAAGCGTTGAACAACATCGGGCACCACCGCCTCCCCGTCACCGTCGTGCTCAACGACAACGGGCGCTCGTACGCCGAGACGATCAGTCGGCTCTCCCGGCGGATGACCGACCTGCGGACCGACCCGCGCGTCCATCGCCTCCGACGGCTGCTCGACTCGGTGAACGCACGCCTGCCCTGGTCCCGCTTCGCGCAGCGCGTGACGGAGGCGAACGTGCGTGCGCTCAAGACGGCGGTCTCCGACGCGCCGGCCCTGCAGTCCTTCGTCGAGGCGCTCGGGGTCGACTACCTCGGTCCCTTCGACGGGCATGACATCGCTGCGCTCGAACGTGCGCTCCGGAAGTCGCAGAACGTCGATGGCCCGGTCCTCCTGCACGTCCTCACGGAGAAGGGGAAGGGCTACGAGCCGGCCGAGCAGGACATCGAGAAGCGCCTGCACGACACCTCGCAGTTCGACCCTGAGACCGGACTCGCTGCCCCTTCGGGGAACCGGAGCTGGACGGCGGCGTTCAGCGACGCGCTCGTGGCGCTCGCACAGCGTCGTCCGGACGTCGTCGCGATGACCGCCGCGATGCCCGGTTCCACGGGGCTCCTCCCGCTCGCACGGATCGCACCCGGACGGGTCATCGACGTCGGGATCGCTGAGCAGCACGCCATCACGTCCGCAGCGGGGCTCGCCCATGCGGGCCTGCTCCCGATCGTCGCCGTCTACTCGACCTTCCTGTCGCGCGCCTTCGACCAGCTGAACCTCGACGTCGGGCTCCACGGAGAGCACGTCATCCTCGCCCTCGACCGCGCCGGGATCACCGGTGACGACGGGCCGAGCCATCACGGTGTCCTCGACATGGCGCTCGGCCTCCGCGTGCCCGACCTCACGATCCTCGCGCCGTCCTCCGAGGAGGACCTCGTCGAGCTGCTCGACGTCGCCGTCGGACTGGACGGGCCGGTGCTCATCCGGTTCCCCAAGGGATCCGTCGTCCCTCGCGAGGCGCTCGGTCCCCGCGCCGGCGATCCGGTGCCGGGGCTCGCGGCTCGGTGGCTGCGCGACGGCGAGGACGTCTGCATCCTGGCGGTGGGGGACCGTGTCGCCGCGGCGGTCGACGCGGCGGACCGGCTCGCGGTCGAGGGCATCCAGGCGACCGTCATCGACGTCCGCAGCGTCCGTCCGCTCGACCACGCCGTCCTCGATGCGGCGGTGCGCGCGCCGATGGTGGTCACCGTCGAGAACGGCGTCGTCGACGGCGGGGCCGGGACCGAGATCGCGGCGCGCCTGCGCGACACCGTCGGTCCCCGCGCGGTCCCACCACTGCTCCACCTCGGCGTCCCCACGCGGTACCTCGCGCACGGTGACCCCGGCCGCATCCTCGCGACGCTCGGACTCGACGGCGCGGGTGTCGCGGCGTCCGTCCAGAAGGCGCTCGGATCGACCGAGCGTGCCGGTGCCGACGGGGCGCGCATCCCCTGACGCGGACCTCTGCTCCGTCCCGATGGCGGGGGTGACGCTGTATCGGGGCGGGGCTATCCTCGCCACACGATGAGGAGCTCACCGATGGCGATGTCCAGGTCACGCAGCCGCGTGTCGCCGTCCCTCGTGCCCGGCGTCCTCCTCCTCGTAGTCCCGTAGCGCGCGTCCGTCTCCGACGCGCGCGAACCTCCCTCTGCAGGGAGGTTCTCTCGTGAGGGGGGCGGGGCCAGCCCGGTACGACCGGGCGGAAGGAGCAACGACATGCGGATGACCGGTGCAGAGGCCGTCATGCGGACCCTCGAGGCGCTCGGCGTCGACACCGTGTTCGGTTACCCCGGCGGAGCGATCATGCCGGCGTACGACACGCTCATCGAGGCCGGCCTCGAGCACGTCCTCGTCCGCCATGAGCAGGGCGCGATCCACATGGCCGAGGGGTACGCGCACGCGACCGGCAAGGTCGGCGTGTGCATCGTCACCTCGGGACCCGCTGCCACCAACCTCGTGACGGGGCTGACGGATGCGATGATGGACTCGATCCCGGTGCTCGCGCTGACCGGCCAGGTCCCCTCGACCGCCATCGGGACGGACGCGTTCCAGGAGGCGGACGTCACCGGCATCACGATGCCCATCACGAAGCACAACGAGCTCGTCCGCTCCGCGGACCGGATCGTCGACGCGATCAAGGAGGGCTACCACATCGCTCGCTCCGGTCGCCCGGGGCCCGTGCTCATCGACCTGCCGAAGGACATCCTCAACGCGGAGGTCGACTTCGTCTGGGACCCGGCCGTCGACCTGCCCGGCTACCGCCCGACGGTCCGTGGGCACGGCCGGATGATCCGTGAGGCGATCGCGATGATCGCTGAGGCCGAGCGCCCTGTCATCTACGCGGGTGGTGGACTGGTTCGGGCGGGCGCCGACGTCGAGCTGCGCGCGTTCGCAGAGCGACTTCGCCTCCCGGTCGTGACCACCCTGATGGCGCGGGGCGTGCTCCCCGACACCCACGAGCTCGCCGTCGGCATGCCCGGCATGCACGGGCACGTGGCCGCGGTCCGCGCGTTCCAGGAGACGGACCTCCTCGTCGTCCTCGGCGCACGCTTCGACGACCGTGTCACCGGGCGCCTCGACGCGTTCGCGCCGCACGCGCGGGTCGTCCACGTCGACGTCGATCCCGCAGAGATCGGGAAGAACCGCCACGCCGATGTCCCGATCGTCGGCGACGTCCGGGTCGTCCTCGAGCAGTTCCTCGCGCACCTCGACAGCCTCGGCGAGAAGGGGCGCATCGCCGAGGCCCTGCCGGACACCGCCGACTGGCGCGCGCACCTCGATCGGCTCAAGGTCGAGCACCCGCTCCGCTGCGACCAGCCGGAGACGGGGGTCCTCAAGCCGCAGACCGCTATCCGTGCGATCCACGCTCAGTGGGGTGACGAGGCGGTCTACGTCGCGGGCGTCGGCCAGCACCAGATGTGGGCCAGCCAGCTCATCCCCTACACGCGTGGTCGGCAGTGGATCAACTCCGGCGGCCTCGGCACGATGGGCTTCGCGGTGCCCGCGGCGATCGGCGCGAAGGCGGGGCTCGGACGCGACGTTCCGGTCGTCGCGATCGACGGCGACGGGTGCTTCCAGATGACCTTCCAGGAGCTCGCGACGGCCGTCCAGCACGACATCCCGGTCGTCTTCTGCGTCATCAACAACGGGTACCTCGGCATGGTGCGCCAGTGGCAGTCGCTCTTCTACGACGACCGCCGCTCGCAGGTCGAGCTGCCGCAGGCGCTCCCGGACCTCGTGATGCTCGCCGAGGCCTACGGCATCCCAGGATTCCGCGTCGACCGCGTCGAGGACCTCGCGCCGACGCTCGAGAAGGCGGCATCCATCACGGACCGCCCGGTCCTCGTCGACCTGCGGGTCGACCCCGAGGAGATGGTGTTCCCGATGGTCCCTTCGGGGGCGTCGAACGAAGAGGTGCTCGAGTCGGCGGAGGAGTGGTTCGCCCGCCTCGCGGAGCAGCAGGAGGCGCGCGCATGAGCAGGGACCGTCACATCCTCTCGGTGCTCGTCGAGAACAAGCCTGGCGTGCTCGCACGCATCGCGCTCATGTTCTCGCGCCGGGGCTACAACATCCACTCGCTTGCGGTCGGACCGACCGAGGACGACCGCGTCTCGCGGCTGACCATCGTGGTCGGGACCGAGGCGGTCCAGCTCGAGCAGATCGTCAAGCAGCTCAACAAGCTCGTGCACGTGCTCAAGATCACCGAGCTCGGTGACGATGCGGTCGAGCGCGAGCTGCAGCTGGTCAAGGTCGGTGCCGACCCCACGACGCGCTCGAGCATCATCGAGCTCGCGGACGTGTTCCGCGCGAAGGTCGTCGACGTCGGGCTCGACTCGATCACGATCGAGGCGGCAGGGAACCCGCGCAAGCTGCAGGCGATGCTGGACCTCCTGCAGCCGTTCGGTATCCGGGAGTTCGTGCGCAGCGGAACGATCTCGCTGTCGCGCGGCGGCACCGCGATCACGGACAACGGTCGTGCGAGGATGCGGCGCGTCATCTGACGCGCATCGGACCCCTGCGGACACGCAGGTGCCCGCGAGCCGGGGGAGAGCAGCGGTGGTGAAGCAGCAGGGCGTGCCGCTGCGCCTCGACTGGCGCTGGCGGGTCCTCCAGACGCTCTTCGTCTCGGTGCTCTCGCTCGCCCGGTGGCGGATCACCGTGGAGGGCGAGGAACACGTTCCCGCGACGGGCGGGGCGATCCTCGCGTTCAACCACCACAGCTACGCCGATGCCGTCATGCTCGCATGGGCGGTGGTCCTGCGCGCCGGTCGTCCACTCCGCTTCATGGCCAAGCGCGAGGCGTGCGAGGGTCGATGGATCGGCTGGATCACACGCTGGGTGTCGGTGATCCCGGTCGACCGTGGATCGCCCGGCGCCCGTGCGCGCGCGTTCGAGGGTGCACGTGAGGCGGTCGCGGACGGGGACCTCGTCGCGATCGCACCGGAGCAGACGATCTCGAGCTCGCTCGACCTCCTGCCGTTCCGGCTCGGCCCCGCACGCATCGCGATCGCGACCGGGGCGCCGATCGTCCCCTGCGTCGGCTGGGGGTCGCAGCGCGCGATCGGACCGGACCGTCGGCCGGCTCGCCTGGTCCGACTGCCGGTGACCGTGCGCTTCTCCCCGCCGATCCTGCCGGAGCCGGGGGAGAGCGCCGAGGCGCTGACGGCTCGGCTCCGCGCTCGCATGGAGGACGAGCTCGATCACGCCCAGCACGCGTACCGTGACGGGCTCCCGGCGGGAGCTCACTGGGTCCCGGCGCGGCTCGGGGGCGGTGCACCGCCGCATCCGGACGTCCTCGCCGAGCA
The DNA here is from genome assembly GCA_030835875.1 of Nitriliruptorales bacterium. GTDB lineage: Bacteria > Actinomycetota > Nitriliruptoria > Nitriliruptorales > Nitriliruptoraceae > CSBr16-57R1. Next base: position 11,843 of record JAURQY010000124.1, read on the forward strand.
CGAGCGACGGCTGAGGGACTGGAACCGCGAGGAGGGTCCGGCATGAGCGCGGTGGTCGTACCCCGCGCGACGCCGTACTACCACGTGGTCGCGCGCCTCGCGATGACCCCGATCTGGCTCCAGCGCTGGCGGCTCGACGTCGAGGGCCTCGAGCACGTGCCGCGCTCGGGCGGTGCAGTGATGGTGCTCAACCACTCGAGCTTCGTCGACTTCTTCACTGCGGCCCGCCTGCCGTTCCTTCGCCTCGGCCGTCCGGTCCGCATGCTCGCGAAGGCGTC
>JAURQY010000125.1 GCA_030835875.1 Nitriliruptorales bacterium
ACCGTCGTCAACCGCGACGCGCTGCTCGCCGGCGAGATCAACGTCTACCCGGAGTACAACGGCACCGGCTGGACGGTCCACCTCGAGCAGGAGGACCCCTCGTTCGACCGTGACGTGCTCTACAGCGTCGTGGCGGAGAAGGACCTCGCCGACAACGGCATCCGCTGGGTCGGCCACTCGCCGTTCAACAACACCTACGGCTTCGCATCATCGCCCGCCGCGACCGCGGCGAACGGCGGCGAGCTGTTCACGTTCCAGACGATGGCCCAGTACATGCAGGACAACCCCGATGCGGTCGCCTGCATGGAGTCGGAGTTCCCGGACCGTCCCGACGGGCTCGTCCTGTGGGAGGACCACGTCGGCTGGGAGATGCCAGAGGACCAGCAGGTCATCCTCGAGACCGGTGTCGTCTACACCGAGACGGGGAACGACAACTGCGACTTCGGTGAGGTCTTCACGACCGACGGCCGTATCGACGGGCTGAACCTCGGTCTCGTCCAGGACCCGGGCGTGATGATCCTCTACAACCTGTCCTTCACGTTCCGCGACGAGGTGCTCGCGGACGCGGACCCGCAGGTCGCTGAGATCGCCGAGTCGATCGTGAACTCGCTCGACAACGAGACGATGGTCGGCCTGAACTACGAGGTCGACATCAACGGGCGCGAGTACGCCGACGTCGCGCGCGAGTACCTGCAGACGCTCGGGCTCGCCTGAGCGCTCGTGCATGCTGGGGGTCCGCCTTCGGGTGGGCCCCCAGCGCATGTCGACGGCGTCATATGCCCTTCGGGCGCAGCAGCCGCTCGGCGACGCCGCCGATCCAGTCGATGCCGAGCGCGAGCAGCGCGGTGAGCACCCCACCGGTCAGCACGACGAGGTTCTGCGAGAGCTGGATCCCGGAGCGGATGGTCACGCCGAGTCCGCCACCGCCGATGAGGAACGCGAGCGTCGCCATGCCCACGTTGATGACGAGGGCGGTCCGCACACCGGCGAGCATCACGGGGACGGCGAGCGGCAGCTCGATGCGTAACAGGACCTCGCGACGCGTCATGCCCATGCCGAGGCCCGCCTCGATGACGTCCTGGTCGACCTGCGTCAGGCCGACCATCGTGTTGCGCAGCACTGGCAGGATCGCGAACAGGATCAGCGAGATGACGGTGATGACGAGTCCGGGCCCGAGCCACACGCCGAGCGTGTTCTGAAGGATGTTGTCGTTCGCGCGCCCGAACACGCCACCGAGGATCGCGAGCATGAGCACGAGCAGCCCGTAGGCCGGCACGGCCTGACCGGCGTTCGCGACGGCCAGCGCCGGTCCGGCGAAGCGCTTCCCGCGTGGCCGGGTGAGCGCGATCCCGAGCGGGATGGCGATGAGGAGCACCCCGATCGTCGAGAGCGCAGTGATGGAGAGCTGCTCGCCGGTCTGGCGGACGAGGTTCGTCGTCGTGAGGGCGCTCTCGGCCTGGCTCGAGAGGTCCTGCCCACCGAGCCAGCCCCAGTACGCCAGGAACACGGCGCCGAGCACGACGGGCGTGACGATCAGGCCGAGCTCGGCGCGCGGGTCGAACCGCCGGACGGTGGTCGTCGCCGTTGGAGCGCTCACGGCGTGTCCGTGGTCTGCGTCGCCTCGAGGTCCTCGTAGTGCTTGCGCGCCTCGCGGCGCATGCGACCGATGACCTCGGTCAGCAGCTCGATCTGCACGACGCCGACGTAGGTGCCGTCGCGGTGCACGATGACGGCCTGACCGGCGGAGGAGGTGATCATCGCCTCGAGCGCGTCGTGAAGGGTCGCGTTGCGCTCGACCACCGCACGCACGACCGGTCCGACCTCGTGAAGCGGGCGCGACGTGTCAGCGAGATGCGTCTCGTTAAGCCAGCGTGCGGGACGCCCGCGCTCGTCGAGCATGAGGAGCCAGCGGAAGTCGCTCATGTCGAGGATGCGACGGGCCTCCTCGCGTGGCGTGTCGCGCCGGACCACGGGGTACTCGGGGATGGCGAGACCGCTGACGCGCTCGAAGTGCAGGCCCTTGAGCGTCGAACCGGATCCGATGAAGTCGTCGACGAAGTCGTCGACCGGATAGGAGAGGATGCGCGCGGGGGTGTCGAGCTGTGCGACGACGGAGCGCTCGCGCAGGATCGCGATGCGGTCGCCCATCTTGACCGCCTCGTCGATGTCGTGCGTGACGAACACGATCGTCTTCTGCACCTCCGCCTGGAGGCGCAGGAACTCGTTCTGCAGGCGGTCACGCGTGATCGGGTCGACCGCACCGAACGGCTCGTCCATGAGCATGACCGGCGGGTCGGCGGCCAGTGCGCGTGCGACGCCGACGCGCTGGGCCTGACCGCCGGAGAGCTCCTTCGGGTAGCGGTCGCGGTAGATGCCGGGCTCGAGGCCGACGAGGTCGAGGAGCTCGTCGCTGCGCTTCCGCGTCCGCTCGGCGTCCCAACCGAGCAGCCGTGGGACGGTGCCGATGTTCTCGGCGATGGTCTGGTGCGGGAACAGGCCGATGCGCTGGATGACGTAGCCGATGCGACGGCGAAGCTCGTTCGCGTCGATGTCGGTGACATCCTCGTCGTCGAAGATGATGCGCCCGGCGGTCGGCTCGATCATCCGGTTGATCAATCGGAGCGTCGTCGACTTGCCGCACCCGGATGGCCCGACGAGCACGAGGATCTCGCCCTTGTGGACATCGAGCGTCAGCTTCTCGACGGCGGGCGCGGCACCCGGTGTGTAGACCTTCTCGACGCCGTCGAGGTGGATCATCACCGGCGCGTCGGTCGGGTCGCGGTCGCTGACCATCCCGGCCGCGCCGACCTGGGGGGTGCTCGTCGTCTCGCTCATGTGTCGCTCCTCGTCGCGCGTCGTGTCGTCGTCGGTCGTCAGCGGATGCCGGGGGAGGTCGTGCGTCGTCCGATCGCGCCGAGCACGGCGTCAAGGACGAGCGCGAGCAGGATGATGAAGAGCGTCCCGGTCCACACCCGCTCGATGGAGAAGGGGTTCCCGAGGCTCGTCAGCCCGCGCTGGATGTACGCGCCGAGCCCGCCGCCGCCGACGAGCACCGCGATCGCGGCGACCCCCGTGATCAGCTGCGTGGACACCCGCACGCCCGCGATGATCACGGGCCAGGCGAGCGGGATCCGCACGCGCACGAGCTGTTGGAACTGGCCCATCCCCATGCCCTGCGCCGCCTCGACGATCGCGGGGTCGACCGCGTCGAGCCCCGCGACCGTGTTGCGCAGGATCGGCAGGATCGCGTACAGGAACAGCGCGATCTGGGCGGGCCGGTTCCCGATCCCGACGAGCGGGATGAAGATGGCGAACAGGGCCAGCGACGGGATCGTCAGGAGGACGCCGGCGGTGCCGAGCGACACCTGCTTGGCGAGGCCGCGGTTCTGGACCGCGATACCGAGCACGACGGAGAAGACGGTCGCGACGAGCATGACGCCGAGCACGATCGTCGCGTGCTCGATGGTCCGTTCGAGGATCCCGGAGGTGTTGTCGGCGATGAAGCCGATGAGACTGCGCACGCCGTCCATGCTGTCCGCCTCCCTCTCCCCGCTGCCACATCGAGCGGGTGCTGTTCGGTATCGGACCGCGGTCGCTGGTCGGCGACGATCCTGTGCTTCGCCCTCGAGGGGCCGGTCTCCGGTTCGTGGTGCCCCAGTCCGCCGCGGGCTCGCGGCGTCCGTCCGGCACGCGCTTCGAGACTAGCCTCCGCCCCATGGCCCCGCAGGACGCTCCCATCACCCGACTGATCGTCACATGCGACGACGCACCGGGCATCGTCAGTGCCGTCTCGACGTTCCTGCACCGGCACGGCGCGAACATCGTCGAGTCCGCGCAGTACTCGTCCGATCCGCACGACGGTGTCTTCTTCCTCCGCATGGAGTTCGCGGCGACGGCCGAGGCGACCGCCGACATCGTCGCGACGTTCGGCGTGGAGGTCGCCGAGCGCTACGCGATGGAGTGGTGGACGTGGCCCGCCGACCGCCCGAAGCGCATGGCGATCCTCGCGTCGAAGGTCGACCACTGCCTCCTCGACCTGCTGTGGCGTGCACGACGAGGTGATCTCGGCGCAGAGTGCGTCATCGTCGCGTCGAACCACACCGTGCTGCGCGACGCGGTCGAGCCGTTCGGTGTGCCGTTCGTGCACATCCCCGTCCCGGAGGGTGGGAAGGCCGACGCGGAGCAGGCGCTCCTCCAGCATCTCGTCGGCGCCTGCGACGTCGTCGTCCTCGCCCGCTACATGCAGATCCTCTCCGCCGACTTCCTCGCGGGCGTCGGGGTCCCCGTCATCAACGTCCACCACTCGCTCCTGCCTGCATTCGTCGGCGCCGACCCGTACCGGCAGGCGCGCGAGCGCGGGGTGAAGCTCATCGGCGCGACCGCGCACTACGTCACCGAGGACCTCGACGCGGGGCCGATCATCGAGCAGGACGTCATCCGCGTCGCGCATCGGGACGACGTCACCGCGCTCCGCCGCTCGGGCGCGGACATCGAGCGCATCGTGCTCTCGCGGGCGGTCGCATGGCACTGCGCGGACCGTGTCCTTCGCCATGGTGGATCGACCGTGGTCTTCTGATGGGCAGCTCGCCGCGCACGGTCGTCGTCACCGGCGCGTCGAGCGGGATCGGCGCGGCCTGCGCCCGGGCGTTCGCCGCGGCAGGTGACCGACTGGTGCTCGTCGCACGCCGTGCGGACCGGCTCGACACGCTCGCCGCCGAGCTCGCGGAGGTGCACAGCACCGAGACGCTGGCGCTCACCGTCGACGTGCGCGACCGTGCTGCCGTCGACGAGCAGCTCGGCGCGCTGCCGGACGCCTGGCGTGACGTCGACGTGCTGGTGAACTCCGCGGGGCTCGCCGCCGGTCTCATGACCGTCCAGGACGCGGACCCGGATGACTGGGACCGGATGCTCGACACGAACGTTCGCGGAGTGCTGAGCGTCACGCGTGCGCTGCTCCCGCGGATGCTCGCGCGAGGGAGCGGGCACGTCATCAACATCGGCTCGCTCGCCGGACGCTCCGCCTACCCGGGTGGTGCGGTGTACTCGGCGACGAAGGCGGCGCTCGACCGCATCACGTCGGGACTGCGCATGGACGTGCTCGGCTCCGGCGTGCGCGTGTCCACGGTCGACCCCGGGCTCGTCGAGACCGAGTTCTCCGTCGTGCGGTTCCGCGGTGACGAGGAGCTCGCGGCGTCGGTGTACGCGGGGATGACGCCGCTCACCGGCGTGGACGTCGCGGAGGCCGTCGTGTGGGTCTCTGACCGGCCGTCCCATGTGCTGGTCGCCGACATGATGCTGCTGCCGGTCGATCAGGCGTCGTCGGTGCACGTGCACCGCGAGCCGCAGGCCTGACGCTCAGGCGTCGAGCGACGCTCGCTCACGCGTCGAGCGGCTCGAGCAGGCCCGACTCCACGTGGTAGAGCGCGCCACCGACCTGCACCCCGTTCGGCAGGAACGGGAGCGACCGGATGCGCGTGACGTCCATGCGCAGCGCGTCGAGCTGGTCGGCGACGGTTCGGAACTCCATGCTGCGCGTGTCGACACCGTGCTGTTCGGCGATCTGCGCGTGGATGCCGGCCTCGTCGCGTGAAGCCATCGCGCAGCGCGTGTGCGGCATGACGAGCACTCTGCTCACGCCCATCAACGTAGT
>JAURQY010000126.1 GCA_030835875.1 Nitriliruptorales bacterium
CTTCTTCACGCTGCTGGTGCAGCTCGGCCTCGCCTGGGACCTCTCGGACCAGCCGCTCCTCCCCATCGGAACGGTCTACGACCCGTTCGTGCTCCGAGGGCTCGATGCGCTGATCCATGCGGTGTACTCGGGGTCGCGGTTCGTCTTCGCAGGTACTCCCTCGGGCATCACGCTCGCCCCCGAAGGCGGCGCGCACCAATCCACGATCACTCCGTCTGTGGGACTGGAACTTCCGAATCTGGTGATCATCGAACCGGTCTTCGCGAGAGCGACGGAGTGGCTTCTTTGCGATGCGCTCGGACGGATCGCATCGGACCCCAGCGGGCAGCGACTCGGTTCCGAGTTCGAGCCTTCCGGGTCGTACTACTTCCGCCTCTCGACGCGGGCTGTCGACCAAGCCCCGTTCGAGGCCGCCCGTAAACGGTTGGGCGACCGTCAACTGAGAGAACAGGTGCTCTCCGGTGCTTACCGGCTCGTCGATGCCTCCGAGGACGGCGAGGCAGGCCAACGCCGACCGGAGATCAACCTCGTCGCGAGCGGCGCGGTCATGCCTGAGGTCATCGCAGCGTCAGTTCTCCTCAGGCAGGAGGGCGTCGCTGCGCATGTGATCGACGTCACCTCGCAGAGTCGCCTGAGCGCAGCATGGTCGAACTCGATCCGCAGGGCGGTGCGCGCGTCGAGCGTGAGGGACCGGCCCGGAGCCCTTCATGCACCCTTCGCAGCGGGCAAACCGATACTCACGGTCCATGATGCGGCGTCACACTCGATGGCATGGTTGGGCTCTGCGCTTGGCGTCCCCGGCATGTCGCTCGGAGTCGACACCTTCGGGCAGTCGGGGACGGTCGCCGACGTCTATCGTCATCACATGCTGGACGCCGAATCGATCACGACCGCAGCACTCGTGGCGCTGACAGGATGATAATGGAGGCGAACGTCCCGGACGGCGAAGAGTCCTCCGTGCAGCGCCTCCTTGCTCCTGCAGTCCTGGACCGAGCGGCCCAACGAGGCATCCCGATCGACGTACTCCGTGAGCTCCGTGGCTCCGGACCGAACGGCCGGGTCAAGGCCGAGGACCTCGACCAGGTCCGCGAGGGCCAGCCGCCAGCTGAGCGACTGCTGTTCAGACGTGACGTACCAAAGGCCACCGGGAGAACTCAGGACGACGCGCACGTCGTCATACCACTCGATCGACAAGCACGGGCGCGTGCGACGCGTGTGATGGCAGATGCCACACGCGCCGCTCGACTGACGTCCGCCGTCGAGGCCGATCTGAGTTCGTTCGTCACCGGACTGGGGCGGGAGCGCGAGCTCCGGCCGGGCTCGCTCGAATTCCACGACGCTCTCCTGACCCACGTGGCGCACCATGTCATCGATGCCCTCTCCCGGCATCCGATGATGAACGCACGTCTCGAGATGGACGCTGACGGAGGGCGCATCGTCATGCGCCAGGACATCGATCTTGGCCTCTCCATCAATGAAGGCCGTCGCGAGCACCGATCGACGATCGCGCGCGCCGACACGCTGACGTTCGAAGACATCCGCCAACAGGTCGCACGAGCAGGCCTCCTCGCACGGGCAGGCATTGCTGACGCCGTCGATGTCGACGGCGACGGCGAGGCGCGCGAGAACGGGCCGAAGGCGAGTTTCACGATCCTTGACCGCCGCACCCATCCTCCGGTCTTCGAGACTCCGCCGCTTCCTGATGCCTCGTCGGGAGCGCTCGCGCTCGGAGCGCTCGAGAAGAGGCCCTTGGCGGGAGGAGGGAGTGGCACGCTCCGGATCGCTTGGTCCACTTATCTGTGCCTCACCTACGACCACCGACTCATCGACGGCGCTGACGCAGCCCGATTCCTCCAGGACCTCTCCATCGGCCTGCGACAGCCCCCCCACCGGGTCTGACGCAACGAAGGGACTGATCGGTGCCGGTACGCCCCCGCTATCGTCTCAGGCGTCGCCACACCCCGCGAGCGTGGCGGAACCGGCAGACGCGCTGGGTTTAGGTCCCAGTGGGCCCAGGCCCGTGGGGGTTCGACTCCCCCCGCTCGCACCGCTGCTCCCGGAGGCGGCATGACCTCGTCCGCCGCATCCCTCACACGTCCGCGCGCGCTCGCCCCGGGCCTCGCGCTCGCGCTGCTCTCCGCCGCGACGTTCGGGAGCTCCGGCGTCGGCGCGAAGGCGCTCATCGCTTCGGGCTGGACCCCCGGCGCGGCCGTGCTCGCGCGGCTCGGTGGCGGGGCCATCGTGCTTCTCCTCGTCGGCACGGTGGTGCACCGCAGCCGCTGGCCCGTCGACCGTTCCGGAGTGCGCACCCTCCTCCTCTACGGCACGGTCGCGATGGCCGGCACACAGTTCGCCTACTTCAACGCCGTGCGGACCCTCGACGTCGGCGTGGCGCTCCTCATCGAGTTCCTCGCCCCGGTCCTGCTGCTCGCCTGGACGACGCTGCGCACGCGAACGCTGCCGAGCAGGCCGACCCTGCTCGGAGCGGCCGTCGCGATCGCCGGCCTCGTGCTCGTCATCGACCCGCGCGGCGCCGGACCCCTCGACGCGGTCGGGGTCGCCTGGGCGCTCGCCGCTGCCGTCGGACTCAGCGGGTTCTTCGTCCTCTCGGCGCGCGACCGCTCCGGCATGTCCGCGCTCGTGATGGCCGCGGGCGGTACGACCGTCGGCGCGCTGCTCATGGGTGCGGCGGGACTCGCGGGCCTCATCCCGATCCGCTTCACGACCGAGCGCACACTGCTCGCCGGCGTGGAGACGGCGTGGTGGGTCCCCACCCTGTGGCTCGTGCTCGTCGCGACCGTCGTCGCCTACCTGACGGGCATCGGGGCGATCTCGCGGCTCGGGACACGCGTCGCGTCGTTCGTCGGCCTCACCGAGGTGCTCGCCGCCGTCCTCATCGCCTGGCTGGTCCTGGCCGAACTGCCCGGACCCATCCAGCTCGTCGGTGGCACCCTCATCCTCGTCGGCATCGTGCTCGTCCAGCGGGGCGACACGACACCGGCGGCCGGGACGCGCGGGGAGGAAGCGGAGCCGACGTGGAACCCCTGAACCCCTCGACCCCCTCCGAGTGGCCCGACGCGCCGACGTCGCAGGCAGCTGACACGCCGGCGACGCGGGATCCTCGGCGGGGGCGCGGCCGTCGTGTGCTGACCGTGCTGACCGTGCTCGTGCTCGTAGGCACGACGATCGCCGGGGTCGCGATCGGCTGGCAGCAGCGGACGATCGCCGCCGGCTGGCGCGACCGTGCCGTCGTCCTCGAGCAGCAGCGCGACGATGCGGTCGGCCGGTCCGAGGCGCTGTCCGGCCAGCTCGGCGAGCTCTCGACGCTCGTGCAGCTGTCGGAGACCGACCTCGCCGAGCTCGAGGAGCGGCTCGCGGAGCTCGCCGGCGAGAAGGCCCAGGCGGAGGACCGTGCGGTGCTGAGCGCCGAGGAGCTGCGTCGGCTCGCGACGCTCGTCGACTCCGCGGTCCGTCAGCTCAACGCGTGCGCCGACGACCTGCTCGCGCTCCAGTCCGACACGGTCGATGCGTACAACAGCGTCGCACGCGGCGTCCCCGTCGACGTCGCCCCGCTCAACGACCGGCTGACCGCCAACACCGCGCGCTGCACGTCCGCGCGGCAGGCGGGCGCCGAGGCGGTCGCACTCGCCTCGCGGCTTCGATGACGCGCCGACGGCGTCTCCCTCTGCTGCTCGCCGCGGTGTCGTTGGCCGCCGGCGCGTGCGTCCCCGCGGCGCCACCCATCGATCCGGACGCAGGGGCGCTCGACGCGCTCGAGCCGCTCGACCTCGACGAGCTGCAGGCGGCTGCCGTGCTGCGCGCCGCACGCGAGCTCACCGTGCGCATCCGCGTGCTCGGCTGCGAGCAGCTCGGGACCGGGTCGGGCTTCGTGCTCGACGACGAGCTGATCGTCACCAACCGTCACGTCGTCGGCGAGCCGCGTGACGTCGAGATCAGCACCTGGGACGGGCGCACATTCGACGCACGCGTCGACGGCATCGCGCGCGACGCGGACCTCGCCGTCATCCGCGTCGTCGGGCTCGACCTGCCCGTCGCGACCGTTCGCGACACGCCCGCGGTCATCGGCGAACCCGTCGCCGTCATCGGTTACCCGGGCGGTGGCGGGTCGACGATCACGACCGGCGTGGTCCTCGGACGAACCGACGGGCCGATCCTCGGCGAGCAGGTGCCCGCGATCCGCGTGGACGCGCAGGTCCTGCCCGGCAACTCCGGCGGACCGCTCATCGACGCCGAGGGGCAGGTGATCGGCGTCATCTTCGCGCTGACCGGCCCCGACGGGGACGGGCTCGCCGTGCCCGTGGACGTGCTGGTCGACCGGCTCGAGCGGCAGGGGTTCACTCCCCCGTCCGGTTGCTGAGATGACTGGGCGAGGAGCGGGGATGACGCAGCACATGGATCATGACGCGCTCGCCGTGGCGCTCGCGCAGGTCGACGGCTGGGAGGTCCCGCACGCAGGCGTGGCCGTCGTCGACGTGGACAGCGTGCTCGGACGGCACGGTGCGACCGACCGGGTGCTGCCGATCGCGTCGGTCGCGAAGCCGCTCACGGCGGCCGCGGTGCTGGCCGACGTCGCCGCCGGTCGCCTCGACCTCGACGAGCCGGTCGGACCGACGGCGGCGGAGGGCGCGACGCTGCGCCACCTGCTCGGCCATGCGGCCGGACTCGACTTCGAGCCGGGCGGCCGCACGATGGCACCGGGCGTGCGCCGCGTCTACTCGAACTGGGGCTACGAGGTCGCGGCCGAGCACGCCGCGTCACGTGCAGGAGCGCCGTTCGCGGAGCTCCTGCACGAGCGCGTGCTCGGCCCGCTCGGGATGGCGAACACGACGCTCGACGGATCACCGGCTTGGGCGGTGACGTCGACCGTCGAGGACCTCGCACGTTTCGTGCGCGCACTGCTCGACCCGTCGCTCCTCGGCGCAGAGGTGCACGCGCTGCTCACGACGCCGACGTTCCCCGAGCTCGACGGCGTGCTGCCGGGGTTCGGCCGGCAGCGTCCGAACGGCTGGTCGCTCGCGCTCGAGGTGCGCGGCGCCAAGGACCCGCACTGGGGCGGGACGCGGCTCTCGCCACGCACCGTCGGACACTTCGGGCGCTCCGGGTCGCTCGTCTGGGCCGACCCCGACGCTGGCATTGGTCTCGCGTCGCTCTCGGGCCGCGACTTCGACGACTGGGCGCGCATCGCCTGGCCGGCGCTGAACGATGACGTCGTGGGCGCGCTGGCCGCCTGAGGTCGACGGCTGCGCTCGCCGGCTGAGCTCAGCGGCCCAGCTCAGCGGCCGAGCGCCGCAGCGAGGCGCGGTGCGAGCGCGGCGAACGCGACCGCACGGTGGCTGATCGCGTCCTTCGCCTCGGGCGCGAGCTCACCGTTCGTGCGCTCGTCGGTCGTCGCGTCCGCGACGAACAGCGGGTCGTAGCCGAACCCGTGCGCCCCGCGCGGCGCGTCGACGACATGGCCCTCCATGCGCCCGTGCTCGACGTGTGCGGTCCCGTCGGGCAGCGCGAGCGCGGCGGCGCACACGAACGCGGCCCGTCGCCGCTCCGGCGTGTCCGCCCCGGCCATCGCGAGGCGCACGAGGAGCAGCAGGTTGTTCGCCGCGTCGTCCGCGTCCTCGCCGGCGAAGCGGGCCGACCGCACACCCGGTGCGCCGTCGAGGGCGTCGACCGCGATCCCCGAGTCGTCGGCGATCGCCGGCAGACCGGTCGCCGACGCGCAGGCGCGCGCCTTGATCAGCGCGTTATCCGCGAACGTGGCGCCGTCCTCGACGGGTGAGGGGACACCGAGCTCCCCCATCGGGACGAGCACGATCCCGAGCGCGTCGGCGTCGACGAGGCGTGCGATCTCCGCCAGCTTGTGCGCGTTCGCCGTCGCGACGACGACCCGCGTCGCCGCGGTCATCGTGCGTCGACCACCGCACGCTGGATCATCATCAGCTCGGCGCATCCGGCGAGCGCCAGGTCGACGAGCGCGTCGTGCTGGTTGCGCGGGAACGGCGGGCCCTCGGCGGTGCCCTGGACCTCGACGAGGAGGCCCGCGTCCGCGGCGACGACGTTCATGTCGACGCTCGCCCGGTTGTCCTCCCGCTGGTCGAGGTCGAGCATCACCGTGTCGTCGACGATGCCGACCGACACGGCCGCGACCTGCCGGACGAGCGTGTGACCGAGCCCCGCACGGTCGAGCGCGACGGCGAGGGCGACCCATCCGCCGGTGATCGAGGCGGTCCGCGTGCCACCGTCCGCGCCGAGCACGTCACAGTCGACCGTGACCGTCACGTCGGGCAGCGCCTCGAGGTCGACCGCGGCGCGCAGGGAACGTCCGATCAGGCGCTCGATCTCCTTGGAACGGCCTCCGGCACCCCGGCGCTCGCGGGCGCTGCGGGTGTCGGTCGCGCCGGGGAGCATCGCGTACTCGGCGGTGACCCAGCCGCGACGGTCGCGCCAACGCGGGCCGCCCTGCTCGATGCTCACGGCGACGAGCACCTCGGTGCCACCCGCTCGGATGCGCGCGGACCCTGCCGGTGCGCGCTGCACGTCGAGCTCGATGCTGACCGGGCGCAGCGCGTCGTCGGCACGTCCCCCGTCGCGTCCGACCGTCCCGTCCGCCATGCCCGCTCCGTCCTCGCCGGTGCGGCGGAGCGTAGGGAGCGACGGTGACGGAACCGAGCGCGCGGGCGATGGAAGAGGTAGGTTGCCTCCGACCTCGATAGTTGGGGATCCCAAGATCGGGGATGCCGGGCGACCATCCGGTCGGCCGAAGAGGGGTCGGGGCACGTGGCCCGACCCCGTCATGGAACCGAGGAGTGAACGTGAAGCGATCCATCCGTATCGCCTCCGTCGTGCTCGCCGCGGGGCTCGTCCTCTCGGCCTGCGGCAGCGACGAGGCCACCGACACGGCGGCACCCGCCGGTCCGAACGAGACCGTCACCGTCGACCCGGCCCAGAACGAGGGCGGCCTGCTCGCCGCCGTCCAGGACCGTGGCACGCTGATCTGTGGCGTCAGCCAGGGCCTGCCGGGCTTCTCCATCCAGGAGGCCGACGGCTCCTACTCCGGCTTCGACGCCGACTACTGCAAGGCGATCGCCGCTGCCGTGCTCGGTGACGCCGACGCCGTCGACTACGTCGAGCTCTCCGCCGCCGCGCGCTTCACCGCGCTGCAGTCCGGCGAGATCGACGTCCTGGTCCGCAACACGACCTGGACCGCGACCCGTGACGGCGCCGAGGGTGCCGCCTTCGCTGCGACCACGTTCTACGACGGTCAGGGCATGATGGTCGACACCGACAGCGGCTTCGACACCATCGACGACATGGCCAACACGACGATCTGCGTCCAGGCCGGCACCACGACCCAGCTCAACCTGGAGTCGGTGTTCGCCGCGCGTGGCCTTCCGTACACCGCGCTGACCTTCGAGGGCAACGACCAGCTGCAGGAGGCCTACTTCGAGGGCCGCTGCGACGGTTGGACGTCCGACCTTTCGCAGCTCGCCGCGTTCCGTGGCACGTGGCCGGAGGACCAGGGTGGCTCGGCGTCGGTCATGATCCTCCCCGACGTCATCTCCAAGGAGCCGCTC
>JAURQY010000127.1 GCA_030835875.1 Nitriliruptorales bacterium
CGCCGATCGGCCGCGTGCTCGATGCCGACCCGGACAGCGTCGTCGGGAACACGCGTCCGCTCCTGCTCACGTTCGCGGTCCTGACCGCGCTCGCGGTCGTGCTGCGCGCGCTGCGCGTCACCCCGGTCGTGCCGCGTCTGGTCGGCATCGTCGCGACGGGTGCGGGGCTCGCATCGCTGTGGCCGCTCGCGGTCCTGCGGGCGGAGGCCGGTGGCGCCGGTGGTGTCGTGCAGGGGATGGTCGAGCTGCTGCTCGGGACGGCGCTGCTCGGCTCGATCCTGTTCGGGATGCTGCTCGGCCACTGGTACCTGGTGGAGCGCCGGCTCACGAACCGACCGATGGTGGTCGTGTCGTGGATCAACGTCGCGGTGCTCGGCGCGGGGCTCGCGTCGGTCCTCCTGTCGTGGCGCAACCCGGCCCCGTGCGCGGGGCTCGACGGCGCCGCGTTCCAGCAGTGCTCGCTGCTGTTCGCACCGGTGCTGCGCATCGGGTCGATGACGATCGTGCTCGGGCTCGGCGTGCTGTCGTTGCTCGCGCTCATCGCAGCCTTCAACGTGCGGCTCGCGCGTGAGGGTGGCCGTTCGATCCAGGCGGCGACCGGGATGTTCTACCTCGCCGTCATCCTCGCGCCGGCGGTGGAGTTCGCCGCGAAGGTCCGCTTCTTCCCGCCGGTCTGATCGCGGTCCGTCCGGGACCCGCCGGTCCCAGCGCTCCGTCCCCGGCGGTCAGCGTCGGGTGATGAGCAGCATCCCGTCGTGCTCCTGCAGCACGGTGGCGTGGAGCCGCTCGTCGTCGGCGACCTGACCGAGCAGGCGGGCGAGCGCCATGCCGTGCTCACCACGACGCAGTACCCCGCGCACGACGAGGAGTCCGCCGGGGGTGAGCACGCGCAGCACATCCTCGAGCAGCGCGAGGTAGCGACGCGGGTCGCCCTGCAGCACGCACATGCCGTAGCGCGCGTCGGCGAGCCGGGGGAGGACCTCCGCAGGGTCGCCGAGGATCGCGCGAACACGGTCCCCGTGGCCGGCGACCTCGAGCGCCTCCGATGCGAGCGCGTGCGCGTGCGCGTCCGGCTCGATGGTGGTCAGCATCGCCCCCGACGGGAGCGCGCGCACGATGTGAAGCGCCCCGATGCCGCCCGCAGCGCCGATCTCGACCACGTCGGCGACCCCGTCGTGGGGGAGCCGGCCGGCGAGCCAGCCGAGCAGGGCGCCCTCCTCTGGCGACACGGGTCCGGCGTCCGCCGCCCGCTCGCGCGCGTCGAAGAGCGCCCGGTCCTCGACGGCGAACAGCTCGCGCAGCTCGTCGCGGATCGTGTCGTCGCTGATGGGGTCCGCCACGTGCGCCCGCCTCCGCCGTCCGGCGGACCTGCCGTATCGGCCGCAGGTCCGGTCCGCGGACCGTAGCGGCCTCGTACCCTCGGAGAAGTGGATGTCCGCCGCGGGGGCTGCGGTGCCGGCACAGCGTGCAGTCAGCGTTGAACGTGCAGGAGGTGCAGCGATGACCCGAGACCGTGACGAGTGGCGACGCCCCTGGACCGAGGGCGAGGTCGCCCCGCCGACGGGCGTGCCGATCGAGCCGGCGGCCGGGGTGGCGACGTCCGCCCCTGACGCGTCGTTCGCCTCGTCGCCCGCGCCTGACGTCTACGACGTCGACGCGACGTCGCCGGCCGCCGACCCGCTCGTCGCGCCGAGCGCAGCCGCATCGCCGTACCCGACCCTGCCTCCGCCGTCCTCCGTGGTCGCCGCACCCTCCCACCCGGCCCCGCTGCCGGCCCCGGCCCGCGACCGCAAGGACCGTCCTCGTCGTGGTGGCGTCCTCGCCGGCGTGCTCGGTGGTGTGGTCGGCGCGCTGCTGACGGTCGTCGTGCTCGCCGGTGTCGGGGTGCTCGATGCTGGCGTGCTCACCGGCGGGGACGACGCCGCACCGAGCGGCACGGGCGTCTCGGACGTCACGTCCACGCCCGCACCCGCGCTGACGCCGGACCCGCTGCCGGAGCCGAGCGAGTCGTCGGGGATCCCGGACGTCGCCGACCGCGTGCTGCCGAGCGTCGTGCGCATCAACACG
This sequence comes from Nitriliruptorales bacterium, assembly GCA_030835875.1. Classification (GTDB taxonomy): domain Bacteria; phylum Actinomycetota; class Nitriliruptoria; order Nitriliruptorales; family Nitriliruptoraceae; genus CSBr16-57R1. The sequence continues at coordinate 2,068 of JAURQY010000127.1, forward strand.
AGCGGCGCGGTCGACATCACCGGTGCCGGTGCGCTCGGGTCGGGCGTGATCTACCGCCCGGACGGCTACATCATCACCAACCATCACGTCATCGAGGGCGCGTCCGCCGTCGAGGTGCTGCTCGCGAACGGCGACCGCTATGAGGCCGAGATCGTCGGCAGCGACGAGCTCAACGACCTCGCCGTTCTGCGCATCGACCGTGACGGCCTGCCGGCCATCGCACTGCGTCCCGTCGACGAGCCGCTCCGTGTCGGGGAGACCGTCGTCGCCATCGGTTCGCCGTTCGGGCTCGACGCGACGGTCACCGCCGGCATCATCAGTGCGCTCAACCGTGACCTCACCGTGCCGAACAGCGCGGACGTGATCCCCGCCGTCATCCAGACCGACGCGGCGATCAACCCCGGGAACTCGGGTGGCGCGCTCGTCGACCTGCGTGGTCGGCTCGTCGGGATCAACACGGCGATCGTGTCCCGCTCGGGCGCGAACGAGGGCGTCGGGTTCGCCGTGCCCGTCCGGCAGGCCGTCGTGTCGGGCGACCAGCTCATCGAGCAGGGCTTCGTCCGCTACCCGCTCCTGGGCATCACCGGGACCGACATCACCGCCGAGGTCGCGGAGGCGTTCGACCTGCCGAACCGACGCGGCGCGGTCGTCGACACCGTGCAGGAGGGCTCCGGTGCGGACGCGGGTGGCATGCGTGCGGGTGACGTGATCGTCGCCGTCGACGGGCTGCCGCTCGCCTCGATGTCGGACCTCGTCGCCGAGGTCCGGCGGCGTGCGCCCGGCGACACGGTCGTCTTCGACGTCCTGCGCGACGGCGAGCGCGTGCAGCTCGAGGCCGTCCTCGGGGAGCGCCCGAGGTCCTGATCGGGGACAGCGGTAGCCTCGGCGAGGTCACCGGCCTGCCGCACCCGCAGCGTCGGCCCGTCCACGGAGGCCCGTGTGCCCGGTACGCAGGAGCTGCTCGTCATCGCGCTCGTCGCGCTGTTCGTGCTCGGCCCGGAGCGGCTCCCTGAGGTCGCGCGCGGCGCCTCGCGGCTGCTCACGCGCATCCGCAACTACGGGGTGACCGCGTCCAAGGAGCTGCGCGGCGTCGCGGACCTCAGCGGCCTCGAGCAGGAGGTCAGCGAGCTGCGCCGCGAGCTTGACCGCACGCGGGCGGACCTGCGGCGCGCGGTGCGTGAGACGGTCAGCGCCGCTGACCCGTCGCCGCGGCAGGACACCCCGCTCGGCGAATCGCACCGCGAGCCCGACGCGCACGCATCGCTCGAGCGCGGTCCGGACGCGCCGGCGTGAACCCATGCACCCGCTGACCGCGACGCTCCTCGTCGCCGCCTCCGCCCGCGCGGTCCGTGACGGTGCGGCCGAGCGGCTCGATGCGCGCCTCCGCGCCCGCGTCGCGCTCCTACGCACGCCCGAGCGGGACGCCGTCGTGCGCGTCGCGACCGACCTCGGGTCGCTCTACGGCGTCGGTGTCGTCGCCGGGACGTGTGCGCTGCTCGGACGCCAGCGGCTCGCACGTCGGGTCGGTGTCGCGGGTGCGACCGCGTGGTCGCTCGCGCAGGCCGCCAAGCCGCTCCTCCCTCGGGAGCGCCCCTACAAGGCGGACGGCGCGGAGCGGATCGTCGTCGAACCCGCCGGCACCTCGTGGCCGTCCGGGCACTCGGCGGTCGCGGCGGCGATGGCGGCGGCGCTCGGTGAGGGGCGCGGTCCCATCACTCGCGCGGTGCTCGGCGTGTCCGCCATGGCCGTCGGCACGTCACGCGTCTACGTCGGCGTCCACCACCCGAGCGACGTCGTCGCCGGGCTCGGGATCGGGTCGATCGCCGCGTCGCTCGTGCGGCGGTTCAGCCGACGCTGAGCGGGAGCGAGCGCCCGATCAGCGTCGTGTTGCGCTTGATGAGCTCCGCCGCGATGTCGATGATGACCTTCGACGCGGGCGCGTCGGGGTGCGAGAGCACCATCGGCGTCCCGTCGTCGCCACCCTCACGCAGGCGCGGGTCGATCGGCACGCGGCCGAGCAGATCGGTCTTGAGCGCGTCGGCGAGCTCCTGGCCACCGCCGCTGCCGAAGATGTCGTACTCGACGCCGGTGTCGGGCGCGACGAACGACGCCATGTTCTCGATGACGCCGATGACGCGCATGCCCGTCTGCTCGGTCGCCTGGCCGGCGCGCAGCGCCACCTTCTGCGCCGCCTGCTGCGGCGTCGTGACGACGATCATGTCCGCCTGCGGGAGCATCTGACCCATCGAGATCGCGATGTCGCCGGTGCCCGGCGGCAGGTCGCACAGCAGGAAGTCGATGTCGCCCCAGTGCACGTCACCGAGGAACTGCTGCAGCGCACGGTGCAGCATCGGACCGCGCCAGATGACCGACCGGTCGGGGTCGGTGAAGAAGCCGATCGAGATGACCTTGCAGCCGTGGCCCTGCAGCGGCATCACCATGCCGTCGAACGCGACCGGACGACCGTCGACGCCGAGCATGCGCGGGATCGAGTAGCCGTAGATGTCGGCATCGAGCACACCGAC
>JAURQY010000013.1 GCA_030835875.1 Nitriliruptorales bacterium
TATGACGACGGACACGCGTGCAGCCGCCCCCGAGGGCGACCCGCCCGAGCCGTCGAACGACCCGCTCTACCCGACCTGCTTCGTGTGCGGCATGGGGGCGACGCATCCGCTCGCGCTGCGCACCCCGCCCGCGTTCATCGCGTCGGACCGGCTCTCGGTCCCATGGGTCCCCGACGAGCGTCTCGCGGACGTCGGAGACGCCCACCACCTCGGGCACGTCGCGACGCCGGTCGTCGCAGCGGCGCTCGACTGTCCGTCGGCCTGGGCCACGATCGCCGCGGCGCGTGAGCTCGGGAAGCGGGCGGTGCTGCTCGGCTCGCTCCGGCTCCAGGTCGCGCACCCCGTCGAGGTGCTGGACCCGGTCCGGGTCACCGCACGGCTCGATGCGGTCGACGGACGCCGGCTGCGGGCCCGCAGCGCGGTCGTGGACTCCGACGGGCGCGCGCTCGCGGTGCTCGATGCGGTGCACGTCGCCGTCGACGCGCTGCCGCCGATCGACGCCTGACGGGCCCCTCAGGTGCGCCGCTCGACGAGCACGCGGCGGCCGTGCTGGCCGTCGGTGTCGGTCCAGCGGTCGACGAGCTCGAGCCGGCCGTCGTCACGTCGCTGGACGCGCATGATCCCGCCACCCTCCGTCGGGGTCGGCTCCGGACCGGTCTCGGTCGTGTGGAGGAACCGGTACGTCAGCACGCCACCGTTCATGATGCCGGCGAGCTCGCCCTCGGCGACCTCGTCGGCGTCGTAGCGCGCGAGGGCACGACGTCCCTCCTGGAGGAAGCGCACGACGAGTCCCGGGAGGTCCGGTCCCTCGACCGACTCCTCGAGCAGGAACGCGAGACCGTGCAGGTCGAGCGTCCCGCCGGTGCTGCGGTGACGACCCTCCGCCCAGTCCGCTCGCGTCAGCGCGTAGCCCCACTCGGATGCGCGTCCGCCGGCGGGCTGCTCGAAGGAGTCGCGGTAGCGCGCCTCCATCCGGAACCCGGCGGCGTGGAAGACGCGCTGCATCGGCACGTTGCGCTCATGCGCGCGGCCCACGAGACGGAGGAGCCGCTCGTCGTCGGCGAAGTGGTGGTCGGCGAGCTGACGCAGCACCTCGCGGCCCGCGCCCCTCCCGCGGTGCGCGGGCGCGATCCGCAGCCCGACCCGTGTGGACTCCTCGTCCTCGCGCAGGACGACGGCGAAACCGGCCGGCTCACCGTCGATGAGCACGGCCCACGCGAAGCGTCCGTCCTCGGCCCAGGTCCCCTGCGCGAGCTCGTCGGCGAGCGTCGTCGCGTCGAGGCCGAGGGGGGGCGCGAAGGCCGTCGACGCGGAGCGGTCCGTCGCCGCCATCCACTCCGCGTCGGTCGCGACGGGCATGCGGAGATGGACCTCGGCGCGCCCGCGCGGCTCAGCCATCCCGGCGTCCCGTGCGCGCCCGGCGCCGGCGCGGCGAGCGCGGGACGGCAGGGGCGGCCTCGGGGAGTCCGAGCTCGGGATCGATGCCACGACCACCGAGCGGGGTCGGGCCGGGCGCGACGCCGCGCGCACGGAGCTCGCCGCGCAGCCGCAGCTCGTTGCCCACCGCAGCGAGCGTCGCTGCGATCGGGACGGCGAGGAACGCGCCCACGACGCCGACGATGACCGCGCCGGCGGTGAGGACGGTCAGGATGACGACGGGGTGGAGTGCCACCGCGCGGCGCATGATCAGCGGCTGCAGCACGTTGCCCTCGAGCTGCTGCACGGCGAGCACGACACCGAGCACGATGAGGGCGGTCGAGAGTCCGCCGGTGGCGAGCGCGACGAGCGTCGCGAGCAGCCCGGAGGTGAACGCACCGATCACGGGGACGAACCCGCCGAGGAACACGAGGAGCGTGAGCGGCAGGACGAGCGGCACGCCGACGATGAGGAGCCCGATGCCGACCCCGACGGCGTCGATCAGCGCGATCGCGGCCGTGCCGCGCACGTAGCCGGCGAGCGCGCCCCAGCCGCGTGCCCCTGCGGCGCGCATGTCGTCACGCAGCCGCTCGGGTGCACGGGAGATGAACCAGCCGACGATCTGCTCGCCGTCCTTGACGAAGAAGAACAGCAGCACGATGGCGAGGGTGAAGGCTGTGAGCGCCTCGCCGACGGCGACGGCGATGCTCCCGACCTGCGAGGCGATCGTCCCGGAGAACTGACCGACGTTCGCGAGCGCGTCGGTGACGAGCGCCTCGATCTCCACGCGGTCGAGGCCGAGCGGCCCCTCGTCGACCCAGGCGAGCACCCGCGTGAACGCCTCGTCGATGGTGGGGCCGAGCTCGGCGACCTGACGGGTGAAGGCAGGGACGAGCAGCACGATCCCGCCGACGAACACGACGGCCCCACCCACGACGACGAGCAGCGCCGCGAGCAGGCGAGGGACGCCGCGCCGTTCGAGCCGGCGAGCCGGCGGGACCGCGATGGTCGCGAGGATGAGCGCGAGGATGATCGGCAGCGAGACGAGGTACAGGCGCGTCAGCAGGACCACGAGTCCGGCGACGCCGACGAGGACCACGAGCAGGCGCCACGACAGCTGCGCGAGCGTGTCGAGCCAGGGGGGTACCGCGATGCCGGGCCGCTCGCGACCTGCGGACGGATCGCTCTGAGGCGCGTCGTCGAGGGGGTCCACCGGGCCGGTCCTCCGCTGGGTCGGGGCCGGAGCGTAGATGCCGCGGATCATGCGGCGTCGCGCTCCGGCACCGACCTCCGGACGCGCGAGGGGCACCTCGACGATGGTTCCTCGCCGCTGAGATCGCGCGCTGAGCGCGCACGATGACGCTGATCTGTGCGCGTGGCGTTGCGGACGGACGGCGGACGCACTGTGGAGTCGAGGGGGACGACGGGCCTCCAGTGGGGGATGCGCCGGGGACGGGAGGGCGCTCGACCACAACCGGTGGTGTTCTGCGAGGGCTCTCGGACCCTACTGCTGGTGTCTCGACCCACCTCGAGCTGGTGCGGTGGTACTTGCGCATGTCGCAGTGGGTCGGCAGAGTGCGCAGGTCTTCCACGCGTGTAGTTCCGCGTGCGCCGAGCGCCCGCCTCCTGGCGGATCGCAGCGCACGGGACCACCGCAGGAGCGGCCGCCCGCCATCCGAGTGCCGGGCGCCTCCGCTCCTCCGGGGTCCAAGACCACACGCGGCGAGGAGGACGCGACGAAGCAGGACCGACGACCACATCAGCGACCGGGCCCCGAGGGGACCATCGGGCCAGCACGGGCTCCCGCGTCGCGCATATCACGCCCCGCCGCAGCGTGCTCCGGGGCGACGACGAGGAAGAGGGACCGACCATGGGCAAGCAGGACACGGCAGCAGCCACGCGGGACGAGGCGGCGCAGGGCGCGGCCGGGGTCCGCGTCATCGAGCGCAAGGACGGTCGTCGGGGCATGCGCTTCCAGCGCACCTTCACGACCGCGGGCGTCCACCCCTACAACGAGCTCGAGTGGGAGCTGCGCGACGCGGTCCTCACCAACTGGCGCGACGGCTCCGTCTCCTTCGAGCAGCGGGGCGTCGAGTTCCCGACCTCCTGGTCAATGATGGCGACGCAGATCGTGTCGCAGAAGTACTTCCGCGGCACGCTCGGTACGCCCGAGCGCGAGCGCAGCGTCCGCCAGATGGTCGACCGTGTCGCCGACACGATCACCGGATGGGGCATCGACGGCGGCTACTTCGCCGACGAGGAGTCTGCGGAGGTCTTCAACGCCGAGCTCAAGCACCTGCTGGTGAACCAGAAGGCGGCCTTCAACTCGCCGGTGTGGTTCAACGTGGGCGTCGAGGAGAACCCACAGTGCTCGGCGTGCTTCATCCTCGCCGTCGAGGACACGATGTCGTCCATCCTCAACTGGTACGTCGAGGAGGGCACGATCTTCAAGGGCGGCTCGGGCTCGGGCATCAACCTCTCGACCATCCGCTCGTCCAAGGAGCAGCTCAAGGGCGGTGGCGAGTCGAGCGGCCCCGTCTCCTTCATGCGCGGTGCTGACGCCTCCGCCGGGACCATCAAGTCGGGCGGCAAGACCCGACGCGCGGCCAAGATGGTCATTCTGGACGCCGACCACCCGGACATCGAGGAATTCATCGACTGCAAGGTGAACGAGGAGAAGAAGGCCTGGGCTCTCATCGACCAGGAGGTCGGGAACTCGACACCGCGCTGCTCGAACGAGACGGTGCCGTCACGCCAGTTGGTGAGGACCGCGTCACGCAGTTCCCACTCGAGCTGGTCGTAGGGGTGCACGCCGGCGGTGGTGAAGGTGCGCGTGAACCGCGCGCCCTTGCCGCCGTCCTTGCGGTCGATGACGCGCAGGCCGACTGCGCCTGCGGTTGCTGCCGATGCTGAGCCGTCCTTCGTGGCGGCGGTGTCCTGCTTGGCCATGACGCTTCTCTCTTCTCGTCGTCGCTCCGGAGCACGCTGCGGCGGAGCGTTCGGTGGTGTCGTCCCTCATCCCCCGGGGACGTGCGCTGTTCCGGACACCGACGGAGCGTGAGCGCCCGGCACTCGGATGGCGGGCGGTCGCTCCGGTCGTGGCCCCAGTGCCCGGGACCCGATTCGCGGGCGGCCGGCGCACACAGAACTACACGTGTGGAAGACGTCGGCACTGTGCCCGCTCGCAGCCGCCGGCGCAAGTACCTCCTCCGGTCCGCCGATCGGTCCCCACTACCAGCGGTGGGGCTCCCGGACCGTCGAAGACCACATCATGTGGTGGTCTGACGGTGTCGCGTCCCCTGCCCGTCCCCCGGTCGACGCCCATCGTCCACCACTGCTCCACAGTCCATCCCCCTCTAGCCCGCATCGCTGGGCGCACGAACCTAACGACTGTCGCGCGACCAGCGCACATGCGAACCGATGCCGCTGCACGGCCGGAGGTCGGTGGAATTCCCTGCGCCTGCCCGCA
>JAURQY010000128.1 GCA_030835875.1 Nitriliruptorales bacterium
CCACGGCTAGGGTGGCCCCATGGGTCGCGCTGAGGATCGTCCGCGGGTGCCTGCCCCCGTCGCACTGCCGGCGACCTCCGCCGACGCCGTCCGGGGGCTCTCGTCGTCGCGCCCCTTCCGCCGCATGGCGATGGCGGGTGGTGCTGCGTCGCTCGGCGACTGGATGGGCTTCCTCGCGATCATCGCGCTGACCGCGGACATCATGGGGGAGACGCGCGCCGCCGCGTTCGCGGTCTCGGGTGTCATGGCCGCACGCGTGATCCCGAGCCTGCTCCTCGCGCCGGTCGCGGGCGTGTTCGTCGACCGCTGGGACCGCAAGCGCGTACTCATCGTGACGCACGTGGGGCGCGGGATCATCATGGCACTGATCCCGTTCACGCAGGAGCTGCTCGCGTTGATCCTCGCGACGCTGCTCATCGAGATCCTGTCGTCGTTCTTCGCCCCCGCGAAGGACGCGGTCTTCCCGACGCTCGTGCGCCGCGACCAGCTCATGTCGGCGAACCAGATCAACCTCGTCCTCACCTACGGCATGCTCCCGCTCGCGGGCGTGCTGTACGCGGTGATCGTCGAGACGACGACCCGCCTCGCGCCGGCCGACGGCCTGCTCGCGCTGCGACCGATCGCCGTCCCGATCTGGTTCAACGCGCTGACGTTCCTCGTCGCCGCCGCGCTCATCCGCACGATCACCATCCGTCGCGCTCCCGTCACGATGGACCGGGCTCCCGAGCGGGTCAGCGCGCAGTTCACCGAGGGCCTCCTCTTCGTCGCAGGGCACCCGATCATCCGGCTGCTCATCCTCGGGGTCATGCTCGTCGCCGCGACCGCGGGCGTCGTGATCACGACGGGGGAGTTCTTCGCGGGGCTGCTCAACGCAGGGCCCAGCGGCTTCGGGGTGCTCGTCGCCTCCGTCGGTCTCGGGATGGTCGTCGGACTCCTCGCGGCGTCGCCACTCTCGCGACGGATCCGGCCGGACCGGCTGTTCGGTCCGGGGCTCGTGGTCGCCGGGTCCGGGCTCGTCCTGACCGCGATCGCCCGGGACCTCACCGGCGCGCTCCCCGCGGCGGTCCTGATGGGCGCTGGCGCAGGCCTCGTGTTCATCATCGGCTACACGGTCCTCCAGCAGCGGGCCGACGACCGCATCCGCGGCCGCACGTTCGGTGCGTTCAACGCCGGCATCCGCGTCTCCATCTTCCTCGCGACGATCGGCGTGCCGTTCGCGATCGGCGTCATCGGTCGCGAGCGGCGCACCGGGGTCGTCGTCGATGGGGTCACGAGCTTCGTCTACCCCTACACGTTCGGTGGTATCCGCCTGTCGCTGATCGCTGCCGGTCTCGCGGCCGTCGTGGGCGGCCTCATGCTGCAGCTCGCGCTCGCCGCCGCGCTGCGCACCGAGGAGCGGCGTGCGGCCGATCCGGTCGACGGGATGGACGTGATCGGCGTCGGCCCGGGCGGGCTCGCCCGGAGGGGACTCTTCGTCGCCTTCGAGGGCGGGGACGGCTCGGGCAAGTCGACCCAGCTCCGGCTCCTGCGCGACCACCTCGAGGAGCTCGGGATGCCCGTCGTCGTCACCCGTGAACCTGGTGGTACCGCCATCGGCGAGGGCATCCGTGAGATCCTCCTCGACCCGGCCAGCGCGGCGATGGACGACCGTGCGGAGGCGCTGCTCTACGCCGCGGCGCGCGCACAGCACGTCGCCGAGGTCATCGAGCCGGCGCTCGCGGAGGGGAAGGTCGTGCTGTGCGACCGGTTCATCGACTCGTCGATCGTCTACCAGGGTGCGGGGCGTGCGCTCGGTGAGGTGAAGGTCGAGGAGCTCAACCTGTGGGCGACCGGTCAGGTCGTCCCCGACGTGATCATCCTCCTCGACGTCGCCGCGGAGGAGGGGCTGCGCCGCGCGGGCTCCGAGGCCGAGCCTGACCGGCTCGAGGCCGCGGGCGAGCCGTTCCATGCGACGGTGCGGGACGCGTACCGGCGTCGCGCGGACGCCGAGCCGCACCGCTGGCTGCTGCTCGACGGCAGTGCGCCGGTCGACGCGCTGCATGCCACGATCCTCGACGACGTCCTCCAGGCGCTCGCGCCCTACCGGACCGGCGCGTGAGCGGCGTGACCGAGCTGCCGGCGGACGGCGTGTGGGGTGACGCGGGGCTCGGTGGCGCGCGTGCGGCCGCGGCCGCGCTGCATGATGCGATCGCCGGTGACCGTCTCTCGCACGCGTGGCTGCTCGTCGGCCCCGACGGGGTCGGGCAGCGTGAGCTCGCCGTCGCGCTCGCCGCGCACGCCAACTGCCACGAGCACGATGAGCGGGAGCGCCCGTGCGGTGTCTGCGACGCCTGCCGGCGCACGGTCCGCGACGTCCACCCCGCGCTCATGGCCTTCGAGCCGGACGGTGCCGCGCATCGCGTCGAGGACGTCCGCGGCGCATGGACCGACGCGGCCATGCGCACGACGCCGGAGGCACGGCGCAAGGTGCTGCGCATCGTCGCGGCCGACCGCATGAACGTCGCCGCACAGAACGCGTTCCTCAAGCTCCTCGAGGAGCCACCGCCGTCGGTCGTCTGGATCCTCGAGGCGGAGGATCCGGGCCGGCTGCTCGAGACCATCCTCTCGCGCTGCCGACGCGTGGACCTGCCGCCCTGGGGTTCCGCTGACGTGCGTGCCTGGCTCGAGGGCCTGCTCGGCGGCGGTGCGGGCGGTGGCCCGGACGACGTGGCGCGCATCGCGTCGGCGGTGTGTGCCGCGCGCAGCTCGGGTGAGTGGCTGCGAGGGCTCCGGCGCGACCTCGCCGACGTCGGTGCCCGCGAGGCGCGCGAGGTGCTGGACGCGGCGCGGACGTTGCGCCACGAGCACCTCGCGATCGTCGACGGCCTCGCGACCCAGGGGCCCGGCGCGGTCGTCCCGACCGCGAAGCGCATCGTCGGTCGGGCGAAGGAACGGCGTGAGGCGCTCGCGGACCGTCACGCGTCCGAGATGAGCGCGCTCGAGGAGGCGTACGGCGTCGAGGGGCCGCGCGGTTGGCCGCCGGGCGTGAAGGCGCGCATCGAGAAGCGCTACGAGCGCATCGCACGTGCCGAGGAGCAGCGCACGCTGCGGCTCGCGCTCGACGACCTCGCCGGCTACCTGCGTGACCTCGTCGCCGTCGCGTCGGGTGCGGGGGAGGACGCGCTGATCAACGCAGACCTGCACGACGCACTCGTGCGCGACGCGCAGCGGCTGCACCCGGTCGACCTGCTCGCCGCGCTCGACGCGGTCGGGGAGTGCCGGTCCGCGCTCGACCGCAACGGCGCACCGGAGCTCCAGCTCGAACGAGTGCTCCTCGGCCTCGCGACGTCGCTCTACGTGCGCGGCGCCGCCTGACCCGCAGGCACTTGCGGTCACAGGATGGGCCTGAGGGCCTGCGGACGGCTCCGGTAGTCTCCGCCCTTCCCTGCTGGAGTAGCTCAGTCGGTAGAGCAGCCGCCTCGTAAGCGGCAGGTCAGGGGTTCAAATCCCCTCTCCAGCTCCGTCCCGGACGGCCCTCGGGCCGTCCGGTCCCCCTGCGAACGGCCCACCGCGTGCTCGACCTGACCGACGCGAACACGATCCGCGCGGGCGTGTTCGGTGTCCAGGACGGCATCGTCAGCACCTTTGGCCTGGTCATGGGTGTCGCGGGCGCGCAGGTCAGCCCGGAGGCGATCCTCATCGCTGGGTTCGCAGGTGCTTTCTCCGGCGCGGTGTCGATGGGGGCGGGGGAGTACGTCAGCGTGAAGGTCCAGCAGGAGCTGCTGGAGGCGCGTGGCCTCACCAGCGACGGACGCGTCCACCCGCACCGTGCCGCGGCGGCGAACTCGGGCCTGTTCGTGCTCGGCGCCGCGTTCCCACTCCTTCCGTTCCTCGTCTCGGTCGGGCTGACCGCGGTCCTCGCGAGCACCATGCTCAGCGTGCTCGCCCTGTTCGGCACCGGCGCGGTCCTCACGCGCCTGACGCGCCGCTCGCCCTGGGCGTCCGGGCTCCGGATGCTCGTCATCGGTGGCGGCGCGGGAGTCCTCGGCTACATCGTCGGATCGGTCCTGGGCGTCGCTGTCGGCTGAGCGCGCCCGTCGCGCACGCCATCAGACCCCTGCCAGGCAGGGACCTCCGTCGTGCCCGTCGCGCTCCGATGGTCCCGCGGACCGGTGCCCTGCGGCAGGCCCCCGGGGCCCCCTCCCCGGTGACACTCCTTCTTGAGCGGTCAGGTGACAGCCCGGATCGCAGCAGCACCCCAACGAACGACCTGAGCACATGAGGCCCGGAGGGGCCCGAGAAGGAGTGATCCCCATGAGCACGCTCACCACCGAGAGGACGGGCGCCGCGACCGGCGCCGCCGCACGGAACCGCCTCTTCGCGGTCGTCGCCCTCGTCGCCATCGTCGTCGGACTCGGTTCCGTCCTCGGCGGTCTCGGCGGCATGGTCTACACCTGGCAGAACGCCGCGGTCGAGAACATCACCACGCCGGCCGACGCGGTCATCGCGGAGACCCCCGTCCGTGGCCCCTTCACGATGTGGGCGCAGGCGGACATCATCACCACGCACCAGCTCGCCCGGACCGACGGGCTCCGCTACGCGGAGATGCCCCGACAGATCCCACAGCTCGATGACGCCGGCGCCCCGGTCATCGGCGAGGACGGCGAGCCGGTCCTCATCAACAACGCAGCGCGTCTGAGCTGGCTCGACGCGACGGCGCTCACCACGGTGCTGAACATGGGCATCATGGCCTACATGCTGAGCCTGTTCGCGGTCGTCATGGGTGCGACGGTCGCGGGCCTGGGATGGGTGGTCCTCCGGCTGAGCCGGAACCCGATGCTCGCATGAGCTGACGGGGGCGGCTCGCCCCACCCGTCCGACGCCGAGGGGCCGGAAGCGCGTGAGCGCCGCCGGCCCCTCAGGTGCGTCCGGGGCGTCGCGCCCGGAGTCCGCGCTGGATCAGGCCCCGTCGGGCACGACGTTCCCGCCCTGGTGGAGCGCCGGGATCGTGCCGAGCTTGCCGGCCTGGAAGTCGTCGAACGCCTGCTGGAGCTCGGCGCGCGTGTTCATGACGAACGGTCCGTACCACGCGACGGGCTCGCGGATCGGCAGCCCACCGAGCACCAGCACGTCCATCTTCGGCGCCCGCGTCTCCTGCGATGCGTACGCGGCGAGGTCGATCGTCTGGCCGGGGCCGAACAGCGCGAGCTGGCCCATCTCGATCGGACGGCGGTCGACACCGACGGTGCCGCGACCGGCCAGCACGTAGACGAGCGCGTTGAAGTCGTTCCGCCACGGGAGCGACACCTGCGCGTCCGGCTCGAGCGTCGCGTGCAGCAGCGTGATCGGGGTGTGCGTCGAGCCCGGGCCGGTGTGGCCGGCGAGGTCGCCGGCGATGAGCCGCAGGATCGCGCCGCCGTCGTGTGAGGTGAGCAGCACCGTGTCGCGCGCACCGAGGTCCTGGTAGCGCGGCTCGGACCACTTCTTCGACGCCGGCAGGTTGACCCACAGCTGGAAGCCGTGGAACAGGCCGCCCTTCATGACGACCTCTTCCGGCGGTGCCTCGATGTGGAGGAGTCCGGAGCCGGCCGTCATCCACTGCGTGTCGCCGTCGCTGATCAGCCCGCCACCGCCGTGCGTGTCGGCGTGGCGCAGCGTGCCGTCGAGCATGTAGGTGACCGTCTCGAACCCGCGGTGCGGGTGCCACGGCGTGCCCTTCGGCTCGCCGGGTGCGTACTCGACCTCACCCATCTGGTCGAGGTGGATGAAGGGGTCGAGGTCCGCGAGGTCGACGCCGTGGAAGGCGCGCCGGACGGGGAAGCCCTCGCCCTCGAAGCCGCGCGGGGCGGTCGTGATGGACCGCACCGCGCGCGGGCGCGAGAACGCGGCCTCCGGGCGCGGGACCCGCGGGAGGGTCAGCAGGTCGTCGACGGTCACTGCGGGCATGGCGGGCTCCTCGGCGGTGGCGTTTCGGGGTTGCGTCTTGGCGGTCCTCGTCAGATGAGCGTACCCAAAATGATTGCAACCGCAAGTACCTGCACGTCGGCGTCGGCCTCGCGCCATCAGGGACGGCTATCAACTCATCGAGCATCCGGGGGAGGGAGTGCTTCG